>JAFWRV010000004.1 GCA_017519685.1 Clostridia bacterium | reverse complement strand
TCAAATTCGTTTTTGACAATGTGGGCCGCACCTTTTCGGCCAAAGCTATTTCCGATTATCTGAAAGCGGAAAACCGCAAAATAGATAACGAAACGGTATACGCCTATTTGGATAAGCTGGAAAAGGCCTATTTAATACACCGCTGTTTCCGTTACGACGTGCAGGGCAAAGAACTGCTGAAAACCGTTGAAAAGAATTCGGAAAAAATCAGAGCCGCCTGCGCTTATCTTGACGGCATAAAAGAGCTTGAAGTCAGCGTGACCGGTGATAATTATTACCGTTATCATTATAAGAGCAAAGAGGGCGATTATTATTACACCTTCAACGGCGAACTGATTTCAAAAGCCGACTATGAAAGTTTCGATTATGTCGGCGTTTATGAGGATTCCGGCGAAGCATACGAAGAGGTATATGAGGATGTCTCGGTCCCCGATGACGCAATCCCCACCACAATGGCGGATTACGCAGAGGAAAGAACGGCTGAATTAACCTCAGCTCCCGCCGGACGTTACGAGGCGGCGGATGACGAGCTTGTATTCACCAAAAACAAAATCAATAATATCAAAGACGCAATCGGCATTATCTGGAGTATTACAGACGGTGTCGGTCAGGGTATAAACTACGGCGAGATGCCGGCCGAAAAAATAGTTGAGGAATATAAAGGCAGGCGTCTTCCGAAGGACGCCGATTTCCCGGAATATACTCAGTTTTCAGATTATTCCTCCTTCATGCCGGACATTAAATATGCGATTTTCTATAAATCCACAGGCAAGGTCGTTACTAACTGCGGCGTCAAGGCAAAGGATAATACGGAGACCGTTCTCAAGAAACTCGGCGGCGGTTTTTATGAATATTACGCAGACGGCAAATATGTCTGCTCCGGCAGCGAAACAATAGAGAACCGCTACAAGGATGTCATTGATTATCCCGATTCGCCGGTAAAAACAGCGGATAATCAGGATAATATCGAAAGAGTCTATTTCGGCGTGAATTTAGACAAACTCGATTCAACCGATTCCGTCTATACCTCAAGACGCGCTTATGAGAGCAACATCTCCTCTCACGCAAAAATCGGCAACGAAGCCGTCTTTATCGTGATTTCAATCATATCGTTTATCCTCGCCTGCGCCTGCTCGGTTTACGTACTGATGAAAACGGGTGTAACTGCCGACGGTGAAGTGAAGATAAACTTAACGGATAAGATTCCGCTTATAATCCGCATCGGAATTGCCGCGGCGTTTACGGCGGCATGCGGCGTGCTCGTATTCGGAATTCATTATTATGAATACTATACTATGGATCTGTTCTTCTATAATGGATTCCCTCACGCGATTGCTAATTATATAGCCAAAGGGCCCGCTCTTATCTGCTCCGTTCTCATTGCGGTTGCGTTCGCGTCAGTTCTGTTCCTGATCGCGTCTTGTGTGAGAAACTTCAGAACAAAGACATTTTTCAGATATACCCTCACAGGATATATTATTAAGTTCATCAGATTCGTTTTCAGAGGTTTCAGAAAAATACGCGAAATAATCAAAGCCGCAATCACCCGCACATTCGCCGATGATTACGCGAACGGCAAGGGTAAAAAATTTCTCATCTTTTCGATGATTTCTATAGCTGTTATGCTGCTGCTTGCCATTATCCTTTTCGTTGCGGCTGACGGTCACGAAGGCGCGGTCGGATTCGGAATCTTCTTCTCAATTCTGCTCGCGGGATACGCCTTTCTCCTCGCGTTCTCATTCAACAGAATTGCTTCCGGAGTCAGCAAAATCAAGGGCGGAAACTTCGACACGTTTATAAACACCCGCTTTATGCCTCCGTTCCTGCGCGCGGTAGCCGAGGATATAGCAGGCGTCAGAGAAGGCGTGCAGGCGGCGGCAAAGCAGGCGATGAAGGATCAGGCGACAAAGACCGAACTTCTCACTAACGTAACCCACGACCTCAAAACTCCGCTTACCTCGATTATTACATATGTCGATCTTCTTAAAAAGACAGATGACCCCGCCGAGCGTGAGGAATATCTGAAGGTTCTTGACGAGAAATCGCAGCGACTCAAAAAACTTATCGACGATCTCGTTCAGGCCTCAAAAGCGGCAAGCGGAAATGTTGAGGTGAATCTTGACACCCTAAATCTCTGCGAATTCGCTACTCAGATAATCGGCGAAAACGAGGATGAATTCAGAGAGAACGGCATCGAGCTTGTGCTGAAAGTTCCGCAGGAACCCGTATTTGTAAAGGCGGATTCAAATATCACAAACAGAATATTTGAAAACCTGCTCTCAAATATCAAAAAATACGCTCTCAGCGGCACAAGAGCCTATGTCGAAGTCAATTCCGGCGCGAGTTACGGTCTGATTTCTTTCAAAAATATCTCCTCCGCTCCGCTTGAATCGGATGCCGACAGATTTACCGAGAGATTTTACAGAGGCGACGCCTCCCGCACCGGAGACGGCAACGGGCTCGGGCTCTCAATAGCGAGCAACCTCAGCACCGCTCAGGGCGGCACGCTGAAAATCGAAACCGACGGCGACCTTTTCAAGGCGATTTTCACAATACCGATAGCAGAGAAGAAACCGGATAATCTCGTATAAAACCGGGGGAAGCATTCCCGCCCGCAGAGTTTCTGCAGGCGGGATTTTTATATATTTTTATTGAATAAATACAGGATTTATGTTATTTTTTATTCAGAGGTGAGTTTATGGCAAGAATCGCATCATTTATAATGACGGTTATTATGTTCCTTTTCCCGGCTCTGAATATTCCGAAAGTTGAGATTGACACGGCAAAAATGAAGACAAATTATACCTTTGTTTTCATCCACGGTCTCGGCGGCTGGGGCGAGAATACTTTTTATTATGATGCCATGCCATATTGGGGC
>JAFWRV010000227.1 GCA_017519685.1 Clostridia bacterium | reverse complement strand
TTTCTATGATGACGGAGAGGGATATATCGATCTCGGCCTTGATAATGTTTATGAAATATCGGAGGACGGCGAGCTTATCAGCGCTTTTGAAGGCACCTGGCTCGCGATTGACAGTCAGCCCGTTCCTTACTATTACATTGACACTTTTGACGACGGCGATAATTACAGCATCACCGGCTACGTTCCCATCCTGCTCAACGGTGAGAAGGCGCAGCTTCTGCTGACATTTGATAATGAGAATCCTCACGGTTATATTGCCGGAGCGCGCTACTGCTATGATGAGAGCGTGACCGAAACCGTCGCGAAAGGCGCCGAATCGCTTAAAGAAGGCGACAGGATAGATTTTGTCTGCGATTTCTATTCTTATGACGGCGCATACAATGACAGTTACCGTTTGGGCGATCAGCTTGTTTATACAGGCGAGCACACAATCTCAGACGTAAAGATTGACGCAGATAAATGCTCGGCGGTATATCTCATAACCGATTCATACAACAATGAATACTGGACACCGGTTATACCGGACTGATTCCACCGAAATAATAACTTAGTATTCCGACCATCCGTCCTTAGGCGGATGGTCTTTCTCTGAATAAATTTTGTACCGTAAAGTGTAAATTTATAATTAATTGATTATTGTATAATGCAGGATTAATATGATATAATATATCGGTAATAAACTGAAAATATTAAAGCCGGTGATTTAATGAATAACAGAAGAGCCGCCAAAGCGGAAAGAAAGCAGACTGAAAAAACCGTCAAAAGGGTAACTCAGGATTTATATCTTGTCGATTACCGCAATGAGTATTATCTTGACGAACTCCTTGAATACGGAGTTTCATCAATTGCCGGTCTTGTCGCGTTTACGGCAAAAAAATTCAATCTCGGCAAAAAGACTCTCGCGCTCGGCGATGAAAAAGGCGCGGGATGCACTACTTTTGAATCCTATACCGAAGACGGCGACCATATTCTTGCCAGGAACTTTGATTTCAGACACGCGTCCTGTTTCGTTGTCTGGACTCATCCTAAAAACGGATACGCTTCAATGGGCGTTGTTGACAACAATTTTATGGGCTACGGTCAGAAATATATGAAAGTCGGCAAGCGTAATGTACACAGGGTTTTGCTTGCCCCTTACTGCTGCGTTGACGGAATGAACGATCAGGGACTCTCAATAGCGGTTCTCCAGATAAAAGCGGCTGCCACAAAGCAGACAGATAAGAGTAAAAAGGACATTACCACAACCGCCATGATAAGAGGCGTGCTTGATACCTGTAAAAACGTAGAAGAAGCGGTTGAATTTATAAAAAGCTATAATATGCGCGATTCTCTTTTTACAAACTATCACTATCAGATTATTGATAAAAGCGGCAGAAGCGTTGTCGTTGAATATATCAATAATGATATTCATGTCTATGAAAAGGGGAGTAAAAAATATCCCGTCGCGGGTTCTGTATATGAAAACGACGGTCTGAAAAGCCAGTACGTTTCAAATTTTTGCATTACCTCCGACAAAGCGGGATTTAAAGCGGTTGAACACGGGCAGGACAGAATCGAAGCGGTCAAGCGTGTGCTTCGCGAAAAGAATGAAATTCTCTCTGAAATGGACGCCATGACACTGCTCAGCCATGTCCGCCTGAATTATAAGCCGGTTCAGTATCCGTGGATGGTAATTGCTTTATGGAGCGCTGTTTATAATGTAAACGCGGGCACTCTTAAAATAGCGGCAAATATGGATTATTCAAAGGTATTCACCTTCAGTATAGATAAGCCGCGGGAAATCCTTAAAACCGAATCGGTTGAAAATTCGCCCTATGAACCGGTTGAATGGGATCACTGATTATCGGCATTGTATAAACCAAATTATGAAACGGGGGATAACAAAATGAAAAAACTCAGAATTTTTTATCTTGAAAACTGTCCTTACTGCAAAAAAGCCGCAAAAGCTTTAAAGGAACTTGAAGATGAAAACCCCGGTTTTAAAGAGGCGGAAGCGGAGTGGATTGAAGAATCCCGCTGCCCTGAAATTGCGGATAAATACAATTATTACTATGTGCCGAGCATTTTCTGTGATGATGTTAAACTGTATGAATGCAGACCCGGGGATGATTACGATGAAATCAAGAGCCGTTTTGCTTCCGCTATCAGGTGGGCGGCTGAATAATCGGGGAGCGGAGCGTTATTCTGCTTTGTACCGCTTACTTTATAATATTGATTGTCCCGTTAT
>JAFWRV010000226.1 GCA_017519685.1 Clostridia bacterium | reverse complement strand
CTTTACGGCGGTCAGTGAGTCCGCGGCATCGGGCAATCCCTCGGTCAACACCTGGGCGTGACCGTAATAGGGACCGCGATTTTTATAATCGAGTCCCTTTTCTATACATCCCTGTTCAATCAGGGATTTCCACGGATTGGGTGCGTAAAGCGCGAAAAGCTCCTGCGCCTTGTTTGACCTCGAGGTAATATAATCCGCCATATACTCAATCTGCTTCTTATAAGCGCAAAGCATCTCGTCAAACGTTTCAAATTTTGAAGCGTCACCGGTTTCAAGCCCGAGCTTTTCGCCGGAAAACCGGCACTCGCCGTTGAAAAGGGCAAACTCAAGCGCTTTTGCGACACTGATTTCACCGTCCTCAAGTCCCATATGGGATTTGCCGAAAATGTCAATCTGATTGCATCCGTTCATACAGTAAAGATGAGCGTCGGACGCCGGAATACCGATTGCCTCAAGAGCCGCGCAGACACAGTTATCGTTATAAATCGCGGGCATTCCGATACCCGTTGAAAGAGTCAGCGCCGCGGATTTCCAGAGGTCCTCGGGGGTGTTTTCATTCACGCGCATGGTAAGATTCGGGGTGTCGTATTTCTTCTCGCGCGCAAGTTTCAGAATGTCATAAGTCAGCGCGCAGCAGTGATAATTTCCGAATTCATCGCTTCTGCCGACACAGAGATTCCAGGTCCTGGTTTTATGAAAAAGTTCCCAGAGATTTTCAAGACATCTGTATCTGTCGTCGGGGTCGTCATCCTCATAGTATTTACCGAGCGCGTAATCAAAGAGACCCGGCGAGTCTATATCAAGAAACGCGAAACCGAGCCAGAACATCTGACACGCCTCAAAGAAGTTACGCGGACTTTTCCGCGGAATATTGTCAAAGGCATCAATCAGCCGTTGCAGTATCGTCTTATCCTCACCGACGGCATCGGGCAGTTTTTCCTTCGCGAGCGCCTGATAGCGGTCCGCGATTGTTTCAAACGCCGTGAGGGTTGTTTCAAGCGCATCGTAAAAATCATCCCTGTCATTATGGATACCGCGGAACAGTCTGATTTTTTCTCTTATCCCTTCTGTTCCGATACGCAGAAACATTTCATAATCGGGGTTGCTGTGTCCGCCGCCTGCCGCCCAACAGCACTTGTTTATCTCAAGTTTTTCCTGAACGGGCGTTCTGAACTTGCTGATAACCCTGCTTGTTTCATAAGGGCGCATAAAATCGTAATAATAATTTATCTGTTCGACATCGTCGGGATTTTCCGATATCAGTCTGTCCCTGACTTCGCTTCTGAGTTCAATGCCGCCCGCGCGGTCATAATGAACGGCAAGCCCACCCATTTTCCAAACGGGAGCGACAAACATACAGGAGATATCCAAATCAAGCGGAATTTTCTCGGCAAAAACCTTTATGCCGTTGGCTATCCTGCTTTCAACATCCTTTTTTTCGGAGTGAACATATCCCCACGCAAACGGCTCCGCTTTTTTAATATCCATAATCTCACCTCGTTGAAACGTCTGTACCGTTTTCAGTATAGCACAT
>JAFWRV010000003.1 GCA_017519685.1 Clostridia bacterium | reverse complement strand
TTTATTCCCCACCCGCATAGCGGGTGGTTGTCTGTTTCGTGCGTCCCGCACTCAACTGGCTAAAGCCATTAATAAAAAGCAAGCCGTTTCACGGAAAGCCCGTGAAACGGCTTGTTAAATTAATAACGAAGGATTTCAGATTTCAATAACCGTGCTCAATGATGTTTCGCGCGGTGAGCATCCGTCGATGAACGCTCTGTATTTTCCGGGAAGAATGTCTTTGCCGCCGAGGTCGTTGAACAGCGCAAACGCCTCACGGGGAAGATTGAATTCAACCTCTTTTTCTTCGCCCCTGTCAAGATGAATTCTTCTGAAATCAACAAGGCGGCGCTCCGGCTGATTTTCATATCCGGCGCTGTCAAGATATACCTGAACCACCTCATCGGCATCATAATCTCCGGTATTCTTAACGGTGATTCTGATTTTACCGTCATCATATTTTATACCGGAATACTCAAATTCCGTATAAGAAAGGCCGTAACCGAACGGAAATACGGGCTCTCCCCTGAAATAACGGTAGGTCCTGTTCTTCATCGAGTATTCGGTGAAAGGCGGTAAATCGTCAACCGACCGGTAGAATGTGACGGGAAGTCTGCCCGACGGTGAAACGCGGCCGGTAAGAATATCCGCGAGAGCGTTTCCGCCCTCCGCACCGGGGTAGAAGCACTGTATGACAGCGTCGCATTTTTCTTTTTCGAGACTGAGATTGATACAGCTTCCGCTGACATTGACAAAAATGACCGGCTTTCCGACCTCAAGAACTCTGTCAATCAGTCTTCTCTGAACTTCGGGAAGTTCAAGGTCGCATTTGTCACCGTTCATTCCGCCGTTATACGCGTCGCCCTCCTCGCCTTCAAGGGTATCGTCAAGACCCATGCAGAGTATCACGACATCGGCAAGATGAGCCGCGACAACCGCTTCGTTTCCGGGCTGCTCGCACCATCCGCCGTCAAGATTTCTGAACAGTTCGCATCCCTGAGCGTAAATAACATCCGCGTCGGTTCCGTCCTGTATTCCTCGCAGAAGTGTGCTGTAAACCGAGGGAGTACCGTTATAGTTTCCGAGAAGCGCCTCTCTGCTGTCCGCGTTCGGACCTATCACGGCAATTTTTTTCACTCCCTTGAGAGGAAGTATTCCGTTGTTTTTGAGAAGCACCATACTTTCGAGCGCCATTTTACGGTTGAGTTTGGTGTTTTCAGCCGACTCTACAACCTCGGGAGGTATCGCGTCATATTCGCAGTCGGACGCGAACATACCGAGTCTG
The DNA here is from genome assembly GCA_017519685.1 of Clostridia bacterium. Taxonomy (GTDB): domain Bacteria; phylum Bacillota; class Clostridia; order Oscillospirales; family Acutalibacteraceae; genus CAG-177. Next base: position 803 of record JAFWRV010000003.1, on the reverse strand, counting down.
AAGCGCGCCTCAAAAAGCTTTTCGCACGCTTCGGTTATAACCTCATCGCTGACAAGCCCGAGGTCGTATGCCTCGGTCAGCTTGCGGTAAGCGCTTCCGCAGTTGAGATGACAGCCGCTGTTAAGGGCAAGCGCGGCGCTCTGAGCCTGGGAATCCGTAATACAGTGTCCTTCATTGATATCATTTATCGCTCCGCAGTCGGAAACGACATAGCCGTCAAAACCGAATTCGTCGCAGAGTATGTCCTTGAGAAGCTTCTCGCTGCCGCAGCACGCCTCGCCGTTAAGACGGTTATACGCTCCCATAAGAGCTGACGGCTTCGCGTTTTCAATGCAGTATCTGAAAGCTTCAAGATAAGTTTCATATAAATCCTTGAGCCCGACCTCGGCATTGAATGAGTGTCTGCCCTTTTCGGGTCCGGAGTGCGCGGCGAAATGCTTGACTGTGGCATCCGCCTTACGGTATCTGCCTTCTCCCTGAACACCCCTGATAAACGCCGAGCCCATTCTGCCCGTCAGATACGGATCCTCTCCGTAGGTTTCATGCCCTCTGCCCCAACGCGGGTCACGGAAAATATTTATATTGGGCGACCAGAATGTGAGTCCCTGATAAATTTCCGGCGAACAGTATTTGCGGAACTGATTGTATTTTCCCCTCGCCTCATCGGAAATCGCGTTTCCCACTTTAAAAAGCAGTTCATCGTCAAAAGACGCCGCCATACCTATTGCCTGCGGAAAGACCGTCGCTCTTCCCTGTCTCGCGACTCCGTGAAGCGCCTCGTTCCACCAGTTGTATTCGGGAAT
>JAFWRV010000225.1 GCA_017519685.1 Clostridia bacterium | reverse complement strand
GAAGAAACTTGATAAAGAAGTATCCAGAGAGACAGGATCGTATAGAGGACGGCCTGGGATATCTATATCAGAACCTTGATGCCATCGCAATCAGATATCAGGATCCTGAAGCCAGAGATAGGAATCATCACCTATATCTCCGTTCTTGAAAGAACAAAGGAAATCGATATTCTCCGCGCCATCGGCGCCTCGAAGAGGGATATCTCGAGAGTGTTCAACGCGGAAACGCTGATTGTCGGATTTGTTTCGGGCGCGATAGGCATCGGAGCGACTCTGCTGCTGACCATCCCGATCAATTTGATAATCGAGCACCTGACCTCGCTGCCTCACGTCGCGCAGCTTCCGGTCAACGGAGCGATTATCCTGATTATTATCAGTATGGTGCTGACTCTTACAGCGGGCCTCATTCCTTCGGGAATCGCCTCGCGCAAAGACCCTGTCGAAGCGCTCAGAACAGAATAATATAACAAAAACAGTTTCACGGGATAACCGTGAAACTGTTTTTTCAATGCATAATGCACAATGCCTAAATCCTCGTAAGGAACTTTTTAGTCATAGAGTCGTGTGATTTGTTAAAAACGAGTCACACGACTCTGTTGTTTCACTTGTTTTTTCTTGATTTAATAGGGTTTGCTAGGGCGCATCTTAACTTGCAATCGGATAATCGGAGCTTTCGGGGGTGAAAGCAATCTGACCGATAAAGTTGAATACGATTTCAATTGCCTGGGTGCGTTTGCCTGTGGATTTATCTGCTTCATGAACGATAATTTTGTCAATAAATTCATTGACAATCGAGGGTGTCAGTTCAGGAACATCGGTGTATTTCTCAACGAGTTCAATAAAACTTTCAACCTTGTCTTCGGTTTCATCGGCTTTTGAGATTTTTTCTTCAAGCAGATCAATTTCGGATTTAAGAATTGACTGTTCATCCTCAAATTTATCTACCAGTTTGAAATACCGTTCCTGTGTCAGCGTTCCGAGAGCATAATCTTCATAGGTTTTGGCAATAACGGCATCAAGATTATCATATCGCTTATTCAATTCCGCAAGCTTTTTACGATCGCCGGCATCTGCTTTGCTTTTCAGGGCATTATTCTGTTTCAGCCACTCTTCACGAAAACCATCAATGTCGCTTTTGACAACGGATAATGCTTCTCTGAGTTTTGCTGTTACAATTTCCTTGATAACACATTCCCTGATGTAATGGATGGTGCAATCGCCTCTGCCGCCGCGGTAACCTGAGCATACATATCTGTATTGATCAGGTTTAAAGTTTGCTGTCGCTTCAAAAGTAAGCTTCTTTCCGCAATCGGCGCAATAAAGCAATCCGGAAAACAGCCCGCGGTTTTCAAGCTTTGTGTATCTCCGCTTGTTTTCCCTAAGTTTCTGGACAAGATTCCACTGTTCCTGAGAGATTATCGGTTCCTGCATATCCTGTATGAAATGCATGTTTTCAGGCTTGTTACTATACCGTTTTCTCAACTTGTATGACTTGGAAAATGTTTTGAAGTTGCATGCGCACCCTGTGTATTCGGGCTGTTCAAGAATATGAACCACTGTTGATGTATCCCAGTTATACGGATTCACAGGCAGCGGTTTTCCTTTCTTGGATTTGTAATATGACCTTGGTGTGAGAATTCTGTCTTTTTCAAGAATTCTCGCTATAGCCGAAGGACCGTTACCTTCTACGGCCATATCATACATCCGTTTTACCACGGGCGCGGTTTCTTCATCAATTATCCATTGACCCTTGTTATCGGGATCGGCAGCATACCCGTAAACAGGTCTGCCGATATGCTGATTATTCATCCCCTTTTGCTTCATTACAGCCCTGACTTTTCTGCTTGTATCTTTGGCATAAAAATCATTGAAAAGGCAACGGTGGGGAGTGAAGTCATCATAACCTCTTGCGCTGTCAACATTATCATTGATGGCAATAAAACGAATATCATTTTCGGGAAAATAGATTTCAAGATATTCGCCGACTTTCAGATAATCTCTGCCGAATCGGGATAAATCTTTTACAATAATTGTATCTGCTTCTCCGCTCTCGATAAGCTTCATTGCCTCTTTGAATTGCGGGCGGTCAAAGTTGAGCCCGGTATAACCGTCATCGATGAAAACGCGGGTATTTCTGAAACCGTTTTTTCTTGCGTATTCAGTTAAGATGCTTCTTTGGTTCTGTATTGAATTTGATTCGCCTTCCAGCTCATCCTCATCACTGAGGCGGCAATATAGAATGGCAATCTTTTGCTGAGCCGACATAAGTTCCTCCTTTTTGTTCGGTTCAGCCGACAGAGCCTGAGATGCTGATGAAATTATATCACACTTTTCTTCATTTGTCATCAGCAATTTACCCCGCAATTATTAAAAATCAATCGGCGGACTTTGTCGGTCAACTGCTCGTTTCCCGAATACATACAGGTAACGATATATGTGGTGTTTCCGATTTTCTGTTCGGAGCGGGAGATATTCCCGCCGAACATATTTCTGATTTTACTGTTATTTACAGTTTCATTTGTTTGGATATTCTCATAGAAATCCTCCATTCGTAATATTTGGCTGCGTATGTTTTATTTCAGACCTTCATAGGCAGTTTTCTCCTTCTTTTAAGATTTTGGTTTTGGTCATAGTCATCTCTCCATTCCATGGTGGATATGATTTTGATTCTGTTGCCGCTGAGCATTCAGCTCGGCAGCTTTCTTCTTGTTTTCTTCAAGCCGTGCAAGAACAGAAGTCCTGATTGGCTTTTTAAGTTCGGATTTTTGCTCGGGATCGGATAATGCTTTGCTGATCTTTTCGGCAATCTTTGCAGAAAGACCCTTCAGCTTATTTACAACAACACCCAAAAGATTATCGGCAATCTTTTTGTTTTGCTCCGTAACTTTGGTGCTCTTTTTCACAAAAGCGTTGTAATCTTCAATTGCTTTGATATCTTCGCTTCTTGTTTCTTCACGGACTTTTTCGGTTACAACCTCTACCGCTTTTTCATAAGCGACCTCGGCAACATCATCTGCAAACTTCTCGGCATCGGATATTTTGAGAGTTATCTCTTCAAGCTCTGATTCTTTTTTCTTAAGTTTTATATTTTGCTCGGTAATATCCGCATTAAGTTTCTGTCGGATGTAATCCTGCTTTTCGAGATATTCTCTGCCGCCGTATATCGGTTCCTCGGCAATCTCTACTCCGTAATTCTTTGCAACATCAATCAGAAGACATCGGCAAATTGAATCGAATTTCATTTTTCGGTTGTTATGTTTTCCCGGCGCTTTGTTTGGAAACGGCAAATCAATGTTCAGTTTTTCAAGAGCTTTTTCCTGCTGAGGCATAATCTCCCCGTATTGATTTTCACAATCAAATACATGACGCTCGTGAATATGCGGAGTGGATTCATCAACATGCAAGGCCCAGTCGATAATATGAACATATTCTCCGAACCGCTCGTTGAATTCTTTAAAGTATTCGAGAGCAATCTTAAAGAAAAGTTCGGCAGG
>JAFWRV010000224.1 GCA_017519685.1 Clostridia bacterium | reverse complement strand
AGATTTAATGCTTGAATACTCTCAAAATCATCACAATACGCAAAGGCATTTTCTCCGATTTCAACAACTCCGTCTGCTGAAATGTTAACAATTGCGTCATTATCGTAGAACGCATATTTCTCTATGCTTTTAACTGAAGAAGGGATTAACAGGGTTTTTATCGTTTGAGTTTTGTCATTTCTCTGTGAAAAAACATCCATACCAATTTTAACAGGAACAATACCCTTTATTGTTTCAGGAATATATACTTCCTCTTTTTCCGTAATGCACGAGGTTATTACTCCATCGTTATTAATTGTTATTTCATCTTCAGTAAGCGCTCTTGTAATATAATATTTTTCAGAAACTATTTTACTTTTTCGTCCACTTTCTGAGTATAATACAGCTTTAATTTCCGTTGTTTCAGTAAATTTAAGTATTGAGCCATCATAAACCGCAGAATTAATATCCGGTATGGATCCGTCGGTTGTATAATAAATTGTTTCAGAATGCTCACTTGTTATTCCAACTTCAATTGAATCTGTGTAAATCCCACCTTTCTCTGAAAAAACAGGTGGCGAAGGAATTATATAATCGTTGATATTGTCAGGCAACTCTTCCAGTATGCCTTTGGCGTTTAGCAATCCGAAGCCATAAAAATAACCGTCGGTTTCCATTTTCTCGGAAAAAATCGCTGAAGAATAAAGTAAAGTCTTGAGCATATCATTGGAATAATCCAAATGAATTGATTTTGCGAGGGCACATACTGCGGACACAAATGGAGAAGCCATTGAAGTTCCACTAAGTGTTTTATATGAGTTATCAAAAAATGAACTGTAAATATTTGTTCCTGGAGCGGAAATATCGACATACTCACCGTAGTTACTGAATTTAGAAAGCAAACCGTTTTCATCTATTGACGCAACAGCTATAACACTTTCATAGCAAGCCGGATAAACCGGATTTGTTGTAGCTTGATTTCCGGCAGCAGCGACCACAAGTATTCCTTTGTTCTCCGCATATTCTATTGCAGTTTCTTGAATAGGAGAATGCTTTTTTCCTCCAAGACTTAAGTTTATTACGCTTACATCGTCTTCAATGGCACGAAAGATTCCAGATGTCACCAAGGAAACATATCCGATACCGGTTTTATCAAGAACCTTGTATGGTCGAATCCTTATATTATCCGGTGTGCAGTCGGCAATTATGCCCGCAACATGAGTTCCATGGCCGTTTTCATCAATTGTATTTCCAATTGTTAAATAATCCTTGTCAACTACATTGAAATAGGTATCATCCACCCTGTTTTTTAATAATTCATGAGTTGAATCTATTCCAGTATCAATAATGGCAACTGAAACTGTTGCGGTTTCTATTTGTCTTCCTTCAATCTCATCAAGCAAAGCACCAAAACCTGAAAAGTCTGCACCCCATGACAAAAAAGTTCTTTCACTGTTTTCTGATACTGATTCAGGTGTCTCTGAGACACAAACAGGATAATCAGGCTCAACACTGCTAACGTATGATAAACGGCTGTAGTAATCATATGCATTTACAGTATCTTCAACCGAAGCAAACTGGAGCACCCATATATTTTTGTACCCGGAAATAACAGAAACCGCATTTTGTGTATCTATATTGCGATCACTGTCAACAAGCAGACGCATTGTTGAAAATGTGTTTCGTTGTTCTTCAGTTATATAGCTTCTTTTTTTTAACTCTTTTCGGGCAGAATTAATATCGGCGGGTTGGCTCTTTGTGCCAGACTCCGATACCATTTCACATAACAATGATGAGAAAGTGTCAATATCGATTGAAGAAACGTCGTTTGCTTCAGCACATACACAGAGAGTCAAAACAGAAAAAAGGATAATACCAATCAAGGCGCAAGAGAGGATTTTCTTCATGTCAGTCACCTGGTTCCCTTTTCGAAAAGAATCTTTATTTAGGCTTTGAGCACTTATTAATTGTTAACATTGATAATGCCTGCTATTATGATAGGAGTTTTATGTTATTCGTCCGATGATTTCTTTAATATAATTTCATATTTATTCAGGTACATATTTCCATATATCCTGACATCCTTTTCAAGCGGCAATTCTACCACTTCAGCTTTATCCGTTCTGAATGTATCATTTGTAAAAGGAATGATGACTAAATAACCTTGCTTCTTGTCAGGTTTAATTACAACTCTGCTTGAAGCAGTTTTATAGAATATATCTCGAGGAACCTCATCATAAGAAGATTTTTGTATTATTGTTTTGTCTCCGTAAACCTCAGGCGTGTCTTCATAAGTCAGATCATACATCGGTATAAAGTCCGGATCCGACGGATCAAATCCATTATCAATCATCCAGTCCCAATCTTCATTTTTGGGTGTCTTTTCCTTTCCGTTACAGTAAGCATGTATATCTATAACGGCAGAATCCAAATCGTGATGATACCAGACTTTATACATTATCTCCTCTGTCTGATATATATCATTTCCGCCCGGAAAAATACCTTTCCCGTCGTTTTCTGCTTCATTTTTATAAAAGCTTAATACTTTTTCTATTTCTGTTTTACTCTCAGCCGGAACAATATAATACAGTTTAGTGTAATCAAATCCTGAATTATTATCAATAATGAATACGGTTCCGAAACATAAAGCAGATGATAAACAAACAAAAGCCATAACAATTGCCGATATGTGTTTTAAAACTATACAAGGTTTTTTATTAACTGTTCTTTTAGCTTTTAACCTGAAAGAGCAGATTGAGATTGCGACGTTAATTGCGACAAAAAGAACAATAAACACTGCCATTAACAGCTGTGACAAATTAGCGGAAAGAATTTCATAATAATGTAAATCGTTCAGGAAATTTTTCAGATTTCCGGTTAAAAGTTCAGAAATTGCAATAATAAAAGTCGGTCCTTTTTCATATACCCATATAAGCTGAAGCAAGGCATTGGGAATAATTGCCCACGGAAGTTTTATCATCTTCTTTTTTGCCGCAATGAAAGATAAAACGCTTAAAACTATAAACAGTATGCAACAATGAAATAAGTAAGTATCCTGATTAAAAGAAATAAACAATAAAAATATCTCAAAAAAGAATAGCGCTCCGGCAATTAATATATATCCCGCAAAAGAATAGATTCCTTTAACTATTGCCAAATAGTTATCTTCTTTATATGATTCAGCAATTTCGGCTTTTACACTTGAAACGCTGCCGAAATTATTTATTACCTCTTTCAACGCCTCATCTTCAGGTATATCCCGCGAAACAGCATCCTCCAGCTCACAATCCAGATGATCGAGCAGTTCATTTCGCGCAATGGCTCTCTGTTTTGAGGATATAATACCCGAGCAGACATTATCGGCAATATCCTCAAATTCACGCTTTGACAAGTTCAGCACCTCCGAGAACCTTTAAGACGGAGTCAGAATACAAAGCCCATTCCGCTTTTTCCTCCGCAAACTGTTTAAGTCCCTTGTCGGTAATCTTATAATACTTGCGGCTGCGCCCGCTTACATCAACCATATATGATGACAAATAGCCTCGAGACTCAAGACTGTGCAAAATCGGATAAAGCGTGCCTTCCTTCATTTTGAAGACATCTTCGCTTTTTTTCTCAATAGTTTTAATTATCTGATAACCGTACATATCCTCTTTTGATATTACGCTGAGCACAAGAAGTTCTGTGCTTCCTTTGGCGAGTTCTTTGCTGATTTTCATAAAGCACCTCCATACATAGTTACTCAATACATAGTTACTCGATATATAAATACCACATTTCAAGATGTTTGTCAAGATGTAATTACGAGTTTCTTTGATATTCTGTTAAGTTAATCAGGGGACGGTTCCTTGATTGAATGCTGATAACGCTTAAAATAAAAAAATCGGTTCACCGCGCTAAGCGCGATTTCACTGCCGAAGGCAATTTCACATTGCGAAGCAATATTTTACCCGCCCGAGAGGGCGGATTTAGTTGAAAAAAGCCTTGTCCGAAGACAAGGCAATAACAGCAAGAATTATAACTGCCGAAAATGAATAAGATTAATAAAAAGTGAAATCGTTCGCTGCGCTCACGGTGAAATCTTCAGACTTTGTCTTCAGATGAAATCGTTCGGCTTCGCCTCACGATGAAATCAAATCCGTCCTTCACCCGCCGCAGGCGGATTTCACACGCGAAGCGTATTTCACATGCCGAAGGCATATTTCACCCGTCCGTAAGGACGGATTTAGTTGAAAAAAGCCTTGTCCGAAGACAAGGCTTTTTTCTGGAGGTACCACCCAGATTTGAACTGGGGAATCGCGGTTTTGCAGCAGTCTAGGAGTACCTCAAAGTCTTGATATACAAGCGTTTCAGCTGTGTTTTAATACGGTTTTTGGGGCGCCCTGGGGTAGTAATTTCCGTGGGGTAAAAACCGTGTATTAATAGTAGCAGAAATCGATACACTTGTCAATTGCATAATAAGCAAATCAATTATTACCCGATATCAATATTTATGAATAATAACCGGTTGGAATTAACAGCAAAGTGTGTATATTATCTCTGTGCGTTTATTGAAAATACACCCTTTTTATTCCGTAAACAAAATATTATAATCATCACTGTTTGTTAATATCGGTTCATCTTTCTCAACTTCGGCAATAATGTGCCAGTATGCTAAATCTTCTGTGAAAGGCACGGGAGTTGCTCTTAATATTGCAACTTCTTTATCTTTTCGATTAATTGAAACGCTTTGATAATATGTTGACCCGCTGCCTTCTCTTGTAAGAATTAATACCAGCGACTTATTATTAAAATAATCATTATTGTATTTGGCTGCGGCTGATTTGAATTCGCTTAAATCATATACATCTTCGTTTTTTTCAATGTATTCGCTTAGTTCTCCTGCACTACCGATAGAAACAACTTGCGGATACTCTTCATTTGGGGAACGCTTGAGCAGAAAGGCTTTTACATATTGGCATGGTATAACATAAGATTCATCTGCAACCGAATTCTCACTTTGGATTTCATTACCCTCTTTATCGTAAGCAGTCCTTCTCAAAACAGGATGATTATTATCATCTGTGAGAGGGTCAAAACTGCCTTTGCCGTAATCTTCGGATATTCTAACCTGTTTTCCGCAGACAACGTAATTAATATAGTCATGATAATGAACATATGTGTGAAGATGCCCGTAAACAGTGGCAACATATTTTTCACCATCTTTTTCAACTATATGTTCTGTATAGCCGGAGGTTGGAAATGACACCTTTAAAACGCCAAAGTAAGCGACCCAAAGAGATAACAGAACAAGAACAATACAGGCAATTATTTTTTCAGCTTTTTTCCTGATTAACGGAACAAGTTGAAATAATCCGATTATTGTTCCAAGGCATATCAATCCCGCACAGACAAAAACGGGAACACGCCTGAATATCATTCCATAATGATTGAGAACTATATGAGTAATAACAAGCAATATGCCAAATATTGCAGTATAAAACAGAATGTATTTATGTATCGGCAAAATGTTCGGGGGAAAAGTCAGAGGAATTAATATTTACGTGAATAACACCTGCTTCAGAGCCGATACGCTCCAAATCGAAAACCTGATTTGCATTCAGATTTGATTTTTTGACCGGCTGAATTTTACCTTCAGATGAAAGTTTAAAGAATTCGGCATCATCATCAAATGCAATATAGGAATTTCTTTGTTGGTTTTAAAACATTCTTCATAAAATCCATCAATGACAAATCCAGCTCTAAAACAAAGGTTAAAAATATCTTGTATGGAACGATGATAATAAATCTGCTATTTCTGTTGCCCTTCAATCGCTATATCATATT
>JAFWRV010000023.1 GCA_017519685.1 Clostridia bacterium | reverse complement strand
TCAAGCTTGATAGCCGCCATTTCTTCTTCATGTTTCTTTTCTGCTTCGCGGCGCATCTTTTCTTCTTTGGATAATTCGGGCTCGGAAAATTCATCCACGATTTTACGGGTGCTGCCCATAATTTCATCGTAGATGTCCTGAATATCCTCGGGAAAGCTGGATTCATTATTCACTTTTTTGTTTTCATCTTCCATAAAACTCTCCAAAAAAGTAAATTGCGGTTTTTTATTATAACATATTTATATCTGTAATTCAACATCAGCTATAACAGGTCTGTGATCGGAAACGATCATTTCGGGAACAGAAACGCTTTTTACACGGATATCCTTACTGACAAATATATAATCAATCTTTACGCGGGGCTTATCTGAAGGAAAAGTAAACAGCGGTTCATCGGATACCGACGCAGTATCATTGATTGCTGATGAAATGGACTTAATAATCCGTGAATCGGGCTGCAAATTGAAATCGCCCATTAATACACAGTTATTATCCGAAATATTATTAAGAACAGTTGCCGCCGCATTTATTTGCTCATCAACATTCAGCCCGAAATGGGTTACCAAAACATCAAGACCGTTGCCGTAATCTATTTTAGCTTTAAGTAAACAGCGGGTCTAATAATATCCGTCAAACTGTTTTATTTCAGGATCGGGAATACCGACGGATGAATAAGACAGGATAGGATATTTTGACAAAAGAGCATTGCCGTAAGGACCTTTATTCTTAATCTGAATCGCTTTTGCAAAGCAACTGTATAACCCGCATTTTTCGGCAAGAACGGATGCCTGAGCCTCAAAATCCTCAGAACTGCCTTTATCACGCACTTCATTCAGCCCGATAATATCAGCGCCGGATTTGTTTATGGCATCGGAAAATAATTCAAAATCAATATTTCCGGTATAAAAGTCAGCGCAATGCTGAATGTTGAATGACATTATTCTTAAAGGCATTATTTCACCTTTTGTCAAGAGGAGTATATTCTCTTCTTTCGGCAACGCTTTTATATGCCGGTCTTATTATTTTACCCGCGTTGATAAGTTCTTCCAATCTGTGCGCGCTCCAACCCGACATTCTCGAAACCGCAAAAATCGGTGTATAAAGTTCAGGCGGAAGGCCGAGCATTCTGTAAGCGAATCCGCTGTAAAAATCGACATTAGCGCTGACGCCTTTATAAATCTTTCTCTTTTGAGCAATTAAATCGGAGGCAAGTTTTTCAACCTTGCTGTATAATTGAAATTCATCTGAAAGACCTTTTTCCTCGGATAATTTCTCAACAAATGTCTTGAAAATCTTGGCTCTCGGATCAGAAACGGAATATACGGCGTGACCCATTCCGTAAATAAGACCCGCATTATCAAAAGCATCTTTATTTAAAAGCTTCAATAAGTAATTGTTTATCTCGTCGTCATCTTTCCAGTCACGCACATTTTTTTCAAGATCGTCAAACATTCTGACTACTTTAATATTAGCGCCGCCGTGACGGAAACCTTTAAGAGAACATAATGACGCGGCAAAAGCGGAATAAGTATCGGTACCGGAAGAAGTAACAACATGCATGGTAAAAGTCGAGTTATTGCCTCCTCCGTGCTCCGCGTGAAGAATAAGGGCCGCGTCCAGAACTCTCGCTTCAAGTTCTGTATAGCTGCAGTCCGAGCGCAACATATACAGCAAATTTTCAGCCGTGGATAATTCCGGCTCGGGAGCGTGAATATAAAGACTTTCACCGTTGTGATAATAATTGCTGGTCTGATAACCGTAAACGGAAAGCATAGGCATAACAGCGATTAATTTCAGGCACTGTCTTAATACATTCTCAACGGAAATATCAATTGCCCTGTCATCATAATGATAAAGTGAAAGAACACCTCTTGCCATGGAATTCATAACATCAAGACTTGAAGCTTTCATTACAACATCGCGGACAAAATTTGTCGGAAGACTTCTGAGCGATGACAGAATACTTTTAAATTCTACAAGCTGTTTTTCATCCGGCAATTCTCCGAAAATCAGAAGATATGTTGTTTCCTCAAATCCGAAATGCTCTTTGGCGATAGTATCCTCAATCAAATCCCTGACATTATAACCTCTGTAAAACAGCTGACCGTCGCAGGGAACAGACTCGCCGTTGACAGTCTGATTTGAAACTATTTCGGAAATCTCCGTAAGTCCTGTCAGAACGCCTTTTCCGTTAACATCGCGCAATCCGCGCTTAACGTCATATTTACTGTATAATAAGGGATCTATTGCAGAATTTTTCCGGCACAATTCGGTTAAACGCTGCATCTCATCGGCAGATAAAAATAAGTCGGTGTGTCCCATTTGATTACTCCTTTTACTTAATAACAAAACTGATAATACTTTTAAAAATCAAAGTATGATTAATTTCGTTCAATCATTAATAACGCCTTTTAAAATCAAATAATTCCGTAACGCGTCATGCCAATCGGGTAAACGGTCAAAGCCGGCGCGGTCGAGCGAATCTTTTGAAAGCCGCGAATTATGCGGCCTTACAGCTGCGGTTTTATACTCTGAAGAAAGGACCGGATTAATGAATGTATCGGCTCCGGTAAGATTGATTATTTCTTCGGCAAAATCACTCCAGGAGCAAAAACCTTCGTTTGTGGCGTGATAGATGCCGTATTTATCGGATTCAATCATATTTTTTAACAAAAAGGCTAAATCAGCGGTATAAGTCGGAGACCCGACCTGATCGCACACAACATCAAGTGAATCTCTTATAGACGATAACTCAATGATAGTATTCACAAAGTTTTTACCGTTTATTCCGAATACCCAGGAAATGCGGACAATAAAATATTTACTGCAGTATTTCCGAATTTCTTTCTCACCCATCAGTTTGGTAAATCCGTACTGATTTTCAGGTCCCACAGGCGAATCAATTTCGTAAGGGTCTGTTCCCCTGCCGTTAAAAACATAATCCGTACTTGTATATAAAACGGGAATTGACAGTTTACCGCAAACCTCTGCTATATATGAAGTGCCATGTACATTGATATCATAGCAAAGGTCTCTTTCTTCCTCCGCTTTATCAACTGCCACATAAGCCGCCAGATGAATAACCGCGTCGGGGTTTTCTTTAACTATCAGATTCTGAATGCGGTCTTTATCGGTAATATCAATATCCGGTAAATCAGCCGGTATAACTTTATGACCCGCTTCGCTGAGAACACGTAC
>JAFWRV010000223.1 GCA_017519685.1 Clostridia bacterium | reverse complement strand
CTTCAAAATCATGCATAATTGAAATTTTATTGGAAGACAGCATATTTTCAACCCAAATCTCAGGTATACCTTGTGCGGTTGTTGTAATCCATCGGCTAGGTGTTATCATACAAACATATCTTGGATTTAAGTTGATCGCTTGAGTTAAGAATAGATTATAAATAGATTTGGCATTTGCGCTATTGCCACCCTCAATTCCAAAAGTCATTTGATATGGGGGATTTGAGATTATCACATCAAATTTCATAGTAAAAATATCCTCTAACTTATGTGTATGAACAAACTCATATGCGTAAGATTCGTATTCGGAACCTCGATCATATTTTCCTTGAGCAGCTCCGCAATATATGCATTTGAAATCTTTCCAAATATGATTTGTTCTTCTAAATCTTATATTCCCTTCGCTACTATCAAACTTTGAAATTGAATATGGGCCATTCGGATACATAGAACAATAAAGACTGCGACGGGATAAAAGCGATGTAAGTTCTGTTATTGCAATTCCGTAAAGCTGATTGTGAAAAATATGATCTATACGCTCTTGTAAATCTGGAATTATTGGTTCGAGTCCTATAAGTAGTCTTTTAGCAATTTCTCGTAGAAACACTCCAGTTTTGCAAGCGGGATCAAGATATTTTGTATCAGGGTTCTTAAATAAGTCCTGGGGAAGCAAATCAAGCATCTTATTTACTATTTCAGGAGGTGTGAATACTTCATCATTTGAAAGATTGGCAATACATGACAACACATCGGGAGTGTGCGCTCCTTGAGTATATACTTTATCAAAAAAAGACTGTTCAGCCATTTTCTTTTAACCTCCTGTAATGTATAGGTTCAAATTCTCGAAGCGGTTTTGGCATATACTCACCCGTTACGGGATTTTGGTCGAGATAGTTGTATATACTGTCTTCATCTTCAATCCAATTCAATTGCCTTGAATTCTCTGGTTTTTCATTTGCTTTAAGAAGAACATCAAGTCGAAAATCTCTTCTTTTGAATAGGGCCGAAGTTACAAGGCTCCATTCGGGAAAGATAATTGGAGTATTTGTATCTTGTTGGTTGTCATCTACACACATCATTGTCAGCGCATTACCGCAAAGGATATTTTTTGAAAGAATATATCTAACAGATTCCTTCGTTTGATCATTGCATGAAGATTTACAAGTCGCCTTATAATCTTTTTCCCATTGTTTAAATAGCCGTTCAATACAGGTGTTGACATTATCTTGTAATAGTTCCACACCATATATGCTCGATACAGCAAGGAGCGAATATCTTTCATAATCAAAAGAGTTCTTGCCGTATCTTTTTTTCACTATTGCTAATTTTCTAGCGAGAACTTCTGCTAAAAAATTCCCATCTCCACAAGCTGGCTCAAGAAACCTCGAATCAATTCTGTCGCATTCTTGTTCAACAAGGTCACACATTGCTTTGACTTCACGCTCGGATGTGAACACCTCGCCGTGGTCGGCAACACGCTGCCGTGATTTAATTTGCTTTTCGGGCATACCCTCACCACCGCATAAAAAAATAAAGACCTATGTCAAAAGTTCTACTTTTTGACAAAAGTCCGTCCTGATTATTGGGTTTTGAGGGCTACCCGTTGTTAGCTGTAAAATTGATGAAAAATCATTGATTTTTAAGCCGTATTTGTGTAAAATAATAATGTATTTATTACTGTCAAAAAGTAGGAATTATGACAGTGGAGATATCACCTCGCTCTCGTGCGTAAGGCGATATTCTCTGAGTCGCCTATAAAATGAAGATTCCGATATACCGCACCGCTGTAAAATATCTTGCAGCGGGATTTGTTTTTTCTCCCACTTTTTGATGAGAGAGGGGAAATCTGCAGGCAACTGCTTTTCCGGTCTCCCGAACTTTACGCCCTTCAGCTTTGCCGCCGCTATGCCCTGGGCCTGGCGCTTTTTGATGTTATCGCGCTCGTTTTCGGCAACAAAGGACAGCACGGCGAGAAATAAATCGGAGATAAAGGTTCCGAGCAGATCTTTATACGGCCTTGTATCGAGAATCGGCATATCGATAACGCAGATATCAATACCGATTTCTTTTGTCAGATAGCGCCACTGCCGCTGTATTTCTTCATAGTTTCGCCCGAGCCGGTCGATGCTCAGTATATAGAGCAAATCGCCGGCTCGTAACTTTTTCAGCATTTTCTTATACTGTGGCCGCTCGAAATCTTTGCCCGACTGCTTGTCGATGAAAATGTTTTTCTCCGGCACGCTGTTTTCCTGCATTGCAAGAATCTGCCTGTCTTCATTCTGATCTGTGGATGATACTCTTACATATCCGTATATGTTCATTAATAATCAGCTCCTTCTTCTTATAGAATCATCCTTTCATTGTTTTTGTTTTTCAACGGTTAATGCTTCTGCCAGGATATTTCATACCCAAGCACTTCCGCTATCTGCAGCACTTCGGCATACTTGATTTTGCCCGTATGCAGTTTACGGCTGAAATTGGACAGGCTTTCGCTCCAGCCGTATTCATAAACAAGCATATCTAGCACTTGCTTCATGGTATATCCTTCGGCAACGATAACAGACTTGATTTGATTGGCTATGTTTATGCTCATAATTTCACCACCTTTCGTGATAGATTTATAAAAAAACCGGATAGGTTTTCTCCGAACGACCTCTGACCCGTTCCGGAGATTTCTATCCGATGTTTTTCCATTTTATTTGATTGTTTTTTGCAAACAAAAGTAATAATTAACAACATTACACATTCACTTCTCATTCCTGCGATTGCCGCAAATAAGAAGTGTTTTTCATTTCAAAGTAAACAATACTCAAAAATGATAAAAATGCAGATTCATTGAAAAAATGAATTGTTTTCAGCACCCGGCGTATCTCTCTTTCCAATATAATTATACAGTTGACCCTCCGAAAAAACTGCCATGTTGCCGAAATGCGTAAAGATTATTTACCCAATGTCAAAAAGTTGCAAAAAATGCAACAAAAATGCTGAAATCAAGATATAGTTTTTGATATTAATAACGCTACAATAAATAGTTATCCTTGTGGTATTTTGAAATTATTTTTGATATTTCTTTTTGCAATATGATAATTACTATTGACAATCGAACATTTGTTTGCTATACTGTAATCCCATTTGGACAATCTGTCCTTAAATGCTATTTTATTTCCCTTCCCAATATAATTATACAGTTGAGCAGTGTAAAAAACGTCTATGTTGCAAAAATGCGTAAATTATGTTTCGGTTAATATAAAAAGTTGCAGAATTGCATAAAAAAGAGGTGATTTCGAGTGGAAAATTTAAAAGGAATGCTTGGCGAAAGAGTAAGAGACCTTCGCCGGGAACGTACTCTGTCTCAGCAAGAACTGGGAGATGTTTTCGGAATTGATAAGGGGACAATCAGCAAAATAGAAAACGGCAAAACCATTAAAAGCGACCTTGCCTTATCCCTTGCCGGTTACTTCGGCGTATCTATGGATTATCTGTTTGGATTATCCAATGACAGATCATCGGTCAATTATGATTTGAAGAAACTGGGTATTTCATCCGCTGCCGCGAAAAAGCTCTGCTCCGGAGAGGTTGATGCGGATATAGTCAATATGCTGATTGAGCATCCCGATTTCGGCAATTTTTCAATCGCCCTGGCTCTGTATTTCACAGATGCGGTAACAGCCGGCGCCTGTGTTCAGAATACAATTTTTGATGAAGTTTCACGAATAGTCGGATATATGCGAAACGACTACTCCGAAGAAGCGGCTCATGATATACAGACCGTTAAATATCCTCATACCGATTTTGATCTGACAGCTATACAGAATATGTTCTCAAATATGATTATCGATATCAAATCGGGAATGAAATCATATACCAAAAAGGAAGAAAAGAACACGCGGGAGATTGTCGCCGCACTGGAGCAATCCGTCGGCAAACATAATCTTGCAATCCGCAGAATAAACGCCGACAGACTTGCAACCGGAGTTGTTGACGCAATAGCATCCAGACATTATTTGACAGAAGAAATGAGAAGTAATTTGGTAGCGGCATTTGTCCCGCTGTTTGCGAATGATATGAAGAAGGGTTAAAAACGAAAAAGAATATTACAAACGAAGAATTATGTGTTCTAGCGAAAAAGGGATATAAAAAGGCAGTCAACAAGCTTTACGGGAAAAACTACAAATTCATAAATAAAATGGAAAAAGCCGCTTATAAAAAATGCGGTAGTCCGGATATTGACGAAGACGACTTGCATCAGGAAGCATCTATAGCTTTTTTGAATGCGATAGATACATATAACAGCGAAGCGGGTTTTGCTTTTACAACCTATGCAGGCAACTGCATAAAGAATCATATAATCAATTATTTAAAAAAGCAGAATTGCGAAAATCAAAAGAAATTTCCTGTTCTGACTTATGAAATTGATTATGATGAAGTAGCGGGAATAAGGATAAAATTAAACCCTGTTGAAAGCGATAAAATCAAATCCGAGCCGATTTATGAAAATGATTATCATCTCACTCCCGAGGAACTGTTTTTCAGAAATCATAAGAAGTCTGTAATCTATATGGCACTGGATGAACTGTCTGCCAGGCAGCGGCAGTATATTAATTACCGTTTCGGGCTGGATAATCTTACCGATTATCATACCCGTGAATCCACCGCCGCGCATTTCAACATAACTATTGATGAAGCCCTAAAAACAGAAAAAGAGGCGCTCTCCCAACTGAGAAAGCGCCTTATACCCGAATTTGCGTATATTGTTAATGACAAGCCGGAAAGAATAACCGTCGAAGAAACAGAAGAATATATTACCGACAGAGATTATATTGCCGTATATTTTGAACTAATAAAAGAAAACAACGCCTCAACCGAATGTGAATATTTCTTCATAATCAGCGAAAGATGCGGAGAAAGCACGGGCAAACTCGAAATTGATTTCGAGCAGGGTGAATATGATTCCGATATTGAATGCGTATATACCGATAAGCTGATATCCGCTCTGTTTTACATTTATGAAGATCACGGCCCGCTGCCGAAAGGTTTGATAATACTTCCTGCAACAGAATCCGAATAAAACAAAAAAGCCCCAACCGCGACAAAAAGCTACGGTTGGGGCTGACTGTTATGTAATTAAAATAAGTTTTAATTCGTTAAATCACTATAGAATAAGCATCTCAAGCTCTCGGCTGGGCTTGTTTTTGAAAAGTTCCTTATCGGTAATTACCTATGCATAATTCATAATGAAATGAATAATTAATAATGAATAATGAATAATGAATAATCGAGGGTCGCTTCGCTCCGATTTTTTATTTTGTCGCGACACCAACCGTAGGGGCGATTATCAATCGCCCGCCAAAAGGATATGCGGAGCTTGTGACGACGAAGCGAGAGAGACGACCATGTTTTCCGAGGGGCAAAGCCCGCTGGGCGGGTGTGGCGAAAAATAATACCTTATTTACCCCGTTATAATTTCGTGTATTCCCGCCGGGCGATTGATAATCGCCCCTACTGTCCTCACGGACATCCTTGTGGCGGCAAGCATGAATGCTTGCCCTACGGTTCGTTATGCATAAAAAATCGGGAGCGGCGATAACCACATCGCCGCTCCTTATCATATAAAACTATAATATCATTCCCAGTAATCCGTAGGACAGCGCCATCATAATCACGTCAGCAATCAGCACGCCGAGCGCAATCAGGGGAAGGGATGTCTTCAGCCGTATGTCGAGCAGAGCCGCCAGCAGCGCTCCGGTCCATCCCCCGGTGCCCGGTAACGGTATCGCCACAAACAGCAGCAGACCCCACTGCTTGTATTTCAGCACTTTGTCTTTTTTCTTCAGCGATTTCTCCTCGATTTTATCCGCTATTTTCCCGAGCCGTTTTGTTTTTCTCATCGCCGCGAATATCCTGCGGATGAAAAGCAGAATAAACGGTATCGGGATTATGTTTCCTATATAACAGATAATGAACGCTTTTGCAAGCTTTACTCCGAGAAGTTTTGCCGCTATCATTCCTCCGCGGAGTTCGAGAATGGGGAGAAGCGAAATAATGAATATAATCAGCTCTTCCGGCATTTTGTCACGGAACAGTTCAACGATATAATCCGCCGCGCTTTCTACCAAACCTTTCCCTCCCTTTCAGAATGCGTTTTCTATGTAATTGATTTTAACAGGCTTTCTGTCTTTGTCGAGATAAACCTCGCAGACGTCAAATCTCGTTTCGCAGTCAAGTTTTGTGTAAGAAAGAAAACTCTGCGCCGCGTGCTCAAGACGCTCCTGCTTCCCGGCATCAACCGCTTCCATAGGTCTGATCGGCGTGTTTTCATCCCTTGCCTTGACCTCAACGAAACTCAGAATCCCGTTTTTCATCGCGATAATGTCGATTTCGCCGTAACGGCTCGAAAAATCCGATGAGATTATTTTATATCCGTTATCCCTGAGATAACGCGCGGTGTAGATTTCTCCCCACACGCCGGATTTGTTTTTAATCATATTATTTAAGTATGTTTTTCAGAAAAGTCCGCCTGTGCTGCTCACAGATTCCGTATTTCTCTATCATTTCATAATGGAGCTTCGTTCCGTAACCTTTGTGCTTTGCAAAACAGTAGCAGGGGAATTCCATGTCAAGCTCATACATGAACCTGTCCCTGCTGACCTTCGCCAGTATCGAGGCGGCGGCTATCGACGGGCATTTCGCGTCGCCTTTGATAACGGTCTCGGCGTCAATCGAAAGAGGCGGCATACGGTTTCCGTCAATCAGAGCAAAGTCCGCCGGAACATCCAGCCCCTCCTGCGCCCTTCTCATCGCGAGGAATGTCGCCTGAAGGATATTGACCTCGTCAACCTCCCGGGCGCTCGCGCTCGCGACAGAAAAAGCAAATGCCTTTTCCGCTATTATGTCAAAGAGTTCTTCTCGTTTCGTTTCGCTCATTTTTTTGG
>JAFWRV010000222.1 GCA_017519685.1 Clostridia bacterium | reverse complement strand
TCGTAGCCGAGTTTTCTGTAGTATTCTTCTGAAAACGGGTAGAGAATACTGATATCATAGTTCTCTTCGCTGAAAAGCCGTTCAAAAAGTTCACGCACCGCGCCCTTGCCTCTGTGTTCGGGTTTCGCGGCAACGCCGCCTATGGCAGCGCAGTTTAGCAATCCGCCGTCATAATAACACTTTTTTTCGTGAATCTCGAAATCCGCGAAAAGAGTTTTGTTATCATCGTCAAAAGCGCCCAGAACTTTTTCGCAGGGCAAAACGGAATCCGGGTCTCCTATTTCGCAGGAGTATGAAAATGCCTGAGAGGATATTTTATCATGCTCTGTTATATCATCCTGAGTAAGATATCTTATAATCATCTGATTCACACCCCGATTTTTTAAATCATTTGAGACGGTATTCCGATTTATAACATTCTTTCAAAGCAATCTGTAATCCGGCAACAAAACGGCTTTCCCGTGAATTGTGCCTCTTGAATACCGGCGCCGATGAAAGTACCGCTGTCGTGCCGTCAGGCACACTTAGTTGAAAAAAGGCTTACAGAACTGTAAGCCTTTTTTTCTGGTGGACTAACATTTTGAAAATCCGAACCCAAAACGGCTTCAATATCTTTCAACATTACTGTATCGGTTCCGCTTTTGTAGTTATAAACAAATACAATTCGGTCATCATAAATATAAACGGCGTTTACGAAAAGGTCTATCAACCGTTTCTTGTAACGGAAACTTTTGGGATTGCCGCGCTGAAATTGTCTGATCCAAGCCAAAATATCATCTCTTGTATATTTCGGCATTTTTATTTCTTCTTCTGCGATATTCAGAAGAAGTTTAGTTCTCTGTTGATCAAGTTCATCCATGCGTGCCTTTGTATGCTCGTTATAAAGACCGTCTTCAACCGCACGAATTAGATTTGATATTTTTTTATCGCAATCTTCAAGTTGTGCTTTCAGGGCAGGTAAAAGTGCGTTTTCTTTTTCCTGTATAGAAATAATATCGTCAGCAATTTTCTCTATTACTCTGGTGTTTTCCAATATATTTTTTCTTGTCTGCTCCACAACCAGATCTTCAATCCAGTGCTTTTTTACTGCTTTACGGTCACAATCTTTATATTTTTTGTTTCCCCGGCATTTGTAGTAATAATGAACAGTTCCGTTTCTGGATTTTCCGCTTTCGCCAACCATCATACGTTTACATGTGCCACAGAAAAGCTTTGTTGAAAGCAGGTATTCTTCGGTCGCTTTTCCCTTAGCAGGCGCATGGCGATATTGTGCCAACCTTTTCTGCGCGTTTTCAAATTCATCGTCGTCGATAATAGAGGGAATTCCTTTCGGAACAACTATATCCCTATATCTGTATTCGCCGATATTTCTGCGGTTACGCAGCACATTGCCTATTGTGTTAACATAAAAATTGCGCCCGTTCCTGTTTTTGATGCCTCGGCGTTTGAAGTCCTCGGCAATATCTGACATTGACTCGCCATTATTGAATCTGTGAAATATTTCTTTAACAAGCGGTGCTTCGGCAGGATTTATTACCAGATGCTGATCATCGGAAACCATATAGCCGAGAGGGATTGTGCCTCCGTTGAATTTGCATTTAAGCGCATTCTCCGTCTGCCCTCTTTTAACCTTTTCCGAGAGATCGGCGGAATAGTATTCTGCAAGACCTTCAAGAACAGATTCCAGAAGAATACCCTCAGCCCCGGTGGAAATGTTTTCGGTTGCAGAAACCACTTTAACACCGTTAATGCCAAGAATAGTTTTGTATTTTGCGCTGTCTGCACGATTCCTGGAAAAACGGTCCAATTTCCATACAACAACTAATTCAAATTGCTTTTTTTCGCTGTCCTTTATCATTTTACGGAAATCGGGTCGATCATCTGTTTTTGCGGATAAAGCGCGGTCTATGTATGTGCCGACAATT
Source organism: Clostridia bacterium (assembly GCA_017519685.1). Taxonomy (GTDB): domain Bacteria; phylum Bacillota; class Clostridia; order Oscillospirales; family Acutalibacteraceae; genus CAG-177. Next base: position 9,796 of record JAFWRV010000222.1, on the reverse strand, counting down.
GTTATATCGTGTTTTTCACAATATGCCTTACATTCTCTCAACTGACCATCGATTGATTCTTCACGCTGACTGTCTGATGAATATCGGGCATAGATTACTGCGTTCATTTATTCACCTGCTTTTTAATCTTTCAAACATCCAATCGGAATTACAAATACTCCGTCATCGCGCCTGTAACCATACTGCGTTCCGGTTATAACCAGTTTCAGATCGGGCAGGCGGAGCGGACACTGTTTTTCTTTTTTGTTGAATTCCTTAACAAGGGATTCGATTTTGCAAAGATGCTTTGCGCCTTCTTCAACCTCGCTTTGCCCGAGTTTGAATTCAATAAGGGCATATCTGCCGTCATTAAGATGCAATACTCCGTCTGCTTCAAGCCCGTATCTGTCACGGTAATATGACATATATCCGTCTTGCGCAGACGAATAAACCTTAAAATCGCGAATACAAAGTGATTCAAATAAGAATCCGAGCGTTTTATAATCACGGTTAAAATATTCAGGAGATAATCCCATAGCAGCAACTGCGATAGAAGGGTCTATCAGATTTCTCTTTCTGGACGCTCTGATAACAGTTTTTGATCTGATTGCAGGACACCAGGCGTCAACATCTTCAATTATATACAATTTTTCCAGTGCAGATATATAATCAAATAAGGTCGTCTGACCTACATCAACGCTGTTTTTCACATCACCATAAATAGTTTTTGTTTCGGCAGTTGTACAGATGTTTCGGGAATAAGATTGAAGTATCTGACGTGCCCACTTGGGATTTCTTTTTACTCCGTCAATATTTGAAATGTCAACTGAGTATGTTTGCTTAAACAAATCTTTTGCAATCATCAGTTTTGCCTTGTCAGTTTTTCCGGTTAAGCTTTCAGGCCAGCCTCCTCTGCAGATTGCAAAAATAATATCGTCAACAGACATATCGGATTTACATCCGTCAAAAGAATCGGGATTATTAAAAAGCTCCGAAAGTGATACTTCGCCGTTTGATTCTTCACTTTCATATAAGCTCATCGGATACATCTGAAGTCTTGTTATGCGCAAAGTACCTGTGTGGGGAGTGTTGACTTCTCTTGAAGATGAACCTGTTAAGATATATTGCCCTTTAAGTCCGGAATCGTCAACATCTTTTCTGATAGCTCCCCAAATTTTAGGAGCATCCTGCCATTCGTCAAAAAGGATTGGTTTTTCACCTATCAAAAGCTTGCCGGGTATATTATTTGCAATTGCAATATAGTCTTCTCTTTTTTCTTCGTCCTGAAATTCAATAACAGTTTTGGCTTTTTGTTTTGCTGTTGTTGTTTTTCCGCAACCTTTTGGTCCTTTGATATATACAGCTCCGAACGCTTCCATTGCAGTTTCTAATTCTTCGTCAACTATTCTTTTTTTGTAATCCACAGTATCACCTGCACTTTCTTTACTTGCAGTATACATTATTCATCTCAAATTGTCAATAAAAAGTGAAGATATTTGAGCATAAACATCGAAGCGATTTGATGTATTTTGCTTAACTTTTTTGTGATAAAACAAATAACGTTATTCAATGTTCTTTTAATGTTGACCGCTTATTATGCTGTTAAACAAACCCGACTGCGCAATTAATCTTTATGTCTCTGTGTAAAGATATATGTAAGTTTTTTGTTTATCAGGAAAACTGTTGCACTCCTTAATATTTGAGTTTGTGATAATCATATTAAAAAAACAATTTATTCCCCCGGATACAATTAAATAATTACTCTCATAAAAACTGTTAATAACGGAGTTGATACAATGAAAAACATTCTGGAAATGCTGGAGTATTCCGCTTTCAGTTATTCAAACAAAACAGCAGTAATCGACAGGGATACTGAACTGACATATCATGGGTTAATGGATGGAGCCCAGCGTGTTGGTTCTTCACTTCTTGATTTAAAAGTCTGTGCATGCCCAATAGTGATATATCTTGATAAAAATGCGGATGTAATACTCTCAATGTTAGGAATTGTTTACAGCGGAAATATTTATACAGTTATTGAAACAAATACGCCTGTTGAAAGAATCAAAAAAATATTTACCACTCTTTGTCCGGCTGCCGTAATAACAGATCATACACATTATGGCCAAATATCAGAATTGTGCAGTTTCGTATTGTTTATAGAAGATATAAAACGCACCTCAATTGACAAAAATGGTCTTTCGAGTATCCGAAAAAAACAGATTGATACAGACGCTGTTTACATCCTTTATACATCCGGTTCAACAGGAATACCAAAAGGTACCGTAATCAATCACAGAAATATACTGAGTTACAGTAAATGGTTTGTTGATGCGTTTGATATTGGCTGTAATGAAGTAATTGCAAATCAGACCCCGTTTTGTTTTTCAATGTCGGTAACGGATATTTATTCTTCTCTTCGTTCAGGTGCAACACTACTTATCCTGCCTAAGATTTGTTTTTCTTTTCCCTATAAACTCGTTGAATATCTGAACAATTATAAGGTCACAATGATTTATTGGGTTCCCAGCGCGTTTGGTATTGTAGCAAACACAAATATATTCAGCACTTTAAAACCTATTCATCTTAAAAAGGTGTTGTTTGCCGGTGAAGTAATGCCTGTTAAGTATCTAAATTACTGGATTAACCATCTGGATTCATCTGTTGTTTTTGCCAACCTTTTCGGTCCAACTGAAACTACTGATATTTGCACATACTATATCATCGACAGGCCCTTTCAGAACAGCGATTCTTTACCCATAGGTCGCAGCTGCGATAACTGCAATACATTTGTTATTAATAACGATGGTAAAGAAGCAAAAGAGAATGAAGAAGGAGAACTGTATGTAAGAGGAAGTTTTGTTTCTCCGGGATATTATAACAATAAAGAAAAAACAGAAAAAATGTTTGTTCAAAACCCATTAAACAAATCATATCCCGAGATTTGTTATAAAACAGGCGACATAGTTAAAGTGGGCCAAAACGAAGAACTGTATTATATTGGCAGAAAAGATTTTCAGATTAAGCGTATGGGATACAGAATTGAACTCGGCGAAATTGAGTCTGCGGTCAGCTCGCTTTATGAAACGGAGGAAAGCGCCTGTATCTTTGACAAGTTAAATAATACGCTTTGCGTTTTTTACACGTCGAGAACTTTAGACGAAAAAAAGCTTCGCTCTTTTCTTGAACAGAAGCTTCCCAAATACTTTATGCCGGATATAATTTGCCGACTGAAGAATATGCCCCATAATCAAAACAGCAAAATTGACAGAAATGAATTAGAAAAGAGGTTAACAGAAAACTATGAATAAAGGAAAATATCTTGATACAATTGTTGAAATACTGAAAAACGAATTACATGCAGAAAATATCTATGATAATACAAATCTAATCGATGAAGGATTGCTTGATTCTTTGAGCACAATAGCTTTGGTTGCCTCTCTTGATGATGAATTGGGAATAGAGATTCCGATGAGATATCTCATTCCAGAAAACTTTGAAACGCCTTCAAAAATTGAAGATTTGATTTTAAGAATCGAGAACGAAGATAAATAGTATATGATCAGTTACACTACTTTTTCCTTTTTTATCCTTTATTTCGGAATAACATTCTTGCTGTACTGCCTGGTCCCCAAACGTGTTAAGTGGTGTGTTTTGCTGCTTGGTTCATGCGTGTTCTACTTCATTTCAGCAAAAGGACACATTTTTTCTTTAATAATCAATGTCATTGTCATTTGGATAGTCGGGTTGGGGTTACAAATGATTGATAATAAAGCGCAAAGCAAAACCCGATACAGTACAAAAGACGAAAAAAAGAAAATTAAAACGGTTTATTTAAAATATAAGAAACTGTTATTATCATTGGGAATTACAATAACAGTTTCGTTGCTTATTGTTAGTAAATACAGCAACTTTTTTATTGACAATGCAAACAAAATTTGCAATTTAAATCTTAATTACATTCAGATTGTACAGCCACTTGGCATTTCATTTTTCACGCTTGAAAGCATAAGCTACATTACAGATGTTTACAGAGGGAGTGTTAAAGCTGAAAAGAACCCGCTTCGCGTTTTGCTCTTCCTTTCTTTTTTTCTTACTGTAGTAGAAGGGCCTATTTCCAAATATACACAACTTTCATCTCAACTTGATAAAGGGATAAGTGTAAACTATGAAAATCTGAGCAAAGGATTCTTACTGGCAATTTGGGGTCTTTTTAAAAAAGTTGTCATTGCCGATAGGGCAGTAATACTTGTAAACAATGTTTTTGATTCTTATAAGAACCATACCGGAATTGCTATAGCGGCAGGAGTAGTGTTTTATACAATTCAACTATACTGTGATTTCTCAGGAATAATGGATGTTGTCTGCGGCTTGGGTCAAATGATGGGGCTGGCACTTGCATCGAATTTCAAACGTCCGTTTTTCTCAAAAACCATACAGGAGTTTTGGCAAAGATGGCATATCACCCTGGGAAGCTGGCTCAGAGACTACATTTTCTTACCGTTATCACTATCCGAACCGATAAAACAAGCTTCAAGGAGATCAAAAAACATCCGATATCCCGGCTTTTCCAAACTTTATATACTGTTTATTCCTTTATTCTTTGTTTGGCTTCTTAACGGATTCTGGCATGGAGCAGAATGGAAATATGTAATATACGGACTATACTATTTTTTGCTAATGCTGACAGGTATCGTCTTTGAACCGTCAATTGAAAAAATTTGCAAGAAGATAAAACTGAATCGTCAAGCAAAGCCATATCAGTTATTTCAAATAATCAAAACAATTATCATTGTGAATATTGGTATGCTTATTTTCAGAGCTGACAGTATTAAAACGGCCTTTGAAATGTTGGTTATTATGATAACCAAAATCGATTTGGCAGCATTGATTCCGGGATATAAGAACGGCTTCAATCTTCTGCCATACGACTATACAGCCATAGTTTTGGGATCCATATTGTTGTTTTTGGTCAGTTATATTGAAGAGAAGGGTATTGACATTAAGGATAAAATATTCCACTTGCCTTATATTATAAAAACAATCATTTACATGTCTTTATTACTAATCATAGTTGTTTTCGGTGCATATGGAGAGGAGTACGGCGTCGGCGATTTGATTTACGCTAATTTTTGATTATGAAAAACTATTATTCCAGAAGAAAAAATGCAATAAATATTATTAAAGTCATTGCATTTACCGCCGTGTTTATTATACTGCTTCAATCAATTTCCGTTCTTGTTTTTCCAAACAAAACCGCAGTTATATACAGCAACAAAAAAAGAGATGCATATTCCTTTATTAATGAACCCCGAAATACCATTCAAATTGCCGCGGTTGGTAACAGCAATCTTTATTCCGGTTTTTCTCCGATTGATTTTTGGAAAAAACAAAGGATTACAAGTGTTGTTTGCGCTTCTGCAGGACAAACCGTCAAGGAGTCAAGGCTGTTGATAGATCAGCTTTTTCAATATCAAAAGCCTAAACTCGTATTAATTGAAGCTGATATGATTTACGGTTACAGCATTCGTTCAAAGAACGATGTCAACAGCATAAATAGTCTTAATGAGTTTTTCACAAAAATGAATCCTGATTTATTCAAACAAGATGTAGAAAACATCTTTACAGTTTTTAAATACCATAATTGTATCAGGGGAAAACATAATAAAAACGGTGTACTTAATACATATGGATATAAATATAATTCGAAGAAAGTTCCCCTCAAAAGCAATAAGTATATGATCCCTTGTAATTCAGTTGAACCAATATCTGATTATGTTGAGAATCAATTGGATTTGCTGATTAAAAAATGCAAAGAGAATAATTCCGATGTTTTGATTGTTGCTATGCCTGCGGCAAGTTCCTGGGATTATGAACGTCACAACGCCATTAAAAAATACGCTTCAAAATCAAAGGTTCCTTTCATTGATCTTAATCTTCATTGCGATGAAATAGGCATAGATATGAAAAACTGTTATAGGGATAAAGGAATTCACTTAAATTATAAAGGAGCAAAAGCTGCAACTGAATTTCTGGGTAAATATATAAGTTCGCAATATCATATCAATCCTTGTTCAGATGAGGCAATCAAAAATGATTGGGATAATAACTGCGCGGCATTTGAACTGTTCAGAAACAAACATAAACCCAAAAAGGATACTACCGCTAATGGACAAACTGAATAACAAATCGAAAACTTTTGACAAAATGATTATTCTTTTTCTTTCAGGCAGTTTTACAGGGTATATTATTGAGGGGTTATTCTGCCTTTTTTCAAAAGGGTGCTGGGAAAGTCATGTTGTAACACTCGTAGGTCCTTTGAATGCTCTTTACGGCATCGGGGCGGTGCTTTTTTATACAATTGCAGTCCTTTTCAGATCGAAAAGCAATATGTATAAGGCATTGGCAATCGCTGTTTCAGCTACAATTCTGGAATTATTTACCGGTTTGTTTCTCAAAGACCATCTTGGTATGAAAGCATGGGATTATACCAATCAATTCTTAAACTATCGCGGAATCATATGCCTGTCTTTCACACTTGTTTGGGGTGTTGCGGGTTATTTGTTTTGCGTTGCGTTTAACAATGTTGAAAGAATAATGAATAAAATCAAAGGATTAAAGATTCATATTATTTGTATTATTCTTTCGATTGTAACTGTATTAAATTTGTCCTTCACAGCTGTTTCGGTTGTCCGTTGGAGTGACAGACACTATAATTACAGCAGAAATACTAAAATAGGCAAAATGATTGACGCCTATGCCCCGGACGAATGGATGCAAAAAAGATTTGTGGAATGGTCTTTTATTGACATTAAAGACTTAAACAATTAAAATAATAAAGGGTGATAACTTGAGAATTCTGATAGTAGAAGATGAAAAAGAAATATCTGACGGTATACAGTCAGTTCTGCAAAAAAGCGGATATGAAACCGATGCGGTATATGACGGACTTGACGGGCTTGATTATATTTTATCGGGTGTGTATGACCTGATTATTCTGGACATAATGCTGCCGAAAATCAATGGGATAGATGTATTGAAAAACGCCAGAGAAAACGGTATTACAATTCCTGTTATTTTGCTGACTGCAAAGTCTCAAATTGAAGATAAAATAAATGGTCTGGACTGCGGCGCAGATGATTATCTGACCAAACCGTTTGATGCAGGCGAGTTGTTGGCCAGAATCAGAGTGCAAACCCGCAATGCAGGAGAACAAACAGAAACCGGTCTGAAAGCTTACGATATACTGCTTGATAAAAACACCTTTAAGCTTCATGGTAACGATAAATCTGTTAAACTTGCAAGAAAAGAGTATCAGTTACTTGAGTATCTTATGCATAACAAAGGACAAATACTGACAAGAGATATGCTGATAACAAAAATATGGGGATTTGAAGAAGAAAACGATTATAATAATCTTGATGTGTACATTTCATTTCTCAGGAAAAAGCTGAAATACGTTGAGGCAAAAGCTGCTATTGTCACAAAAAAAGGTATCGGATACTCTTTAGAAAAGGAATAAAAAATGGTTAAAAAGCTGAGAATAAAGTTTATGGCGGTAACAATGGTATTAATGCTTGTTGTGTTTTCGGCTTTTCTGATAATCAGTTATATAAATGATGATTATTGGAATACAGTCGATACCGCCAATACGCTTGAATGGATTGCGGAAAGCGGCGTGTTCACAATTGCTCAGACACATAGTGACACCGTTTTTGAACGCAGTGAATTATTGGATGATGACGGCTTGATTATAGGGGTAATTACCGATAAAAACGGATTGGTTCTTTCACAACAGATAATAGGAAAAGGTCAGGATCAGCACTTAAATCAGGATATTATCACAAAAATTCTTTCACAAAAAGAAGGAAAGCAAAATTATAAAGCTTATGTTTACACAATTAAAGAATTAAATGACGGCAACAAACTGATTGTTTTGCAGGACACTTCAAACAAAAGCAACGCATCTCTCCGGATTTTGGGAACTGTTTTATTGATTGCGCTCGGAGTCGGAGCTCTTGCTCTTTTGACTTTTTTTCTTTCAAAGTTTATTACTGAACCTGCAAAAAAAGCTCTTGAGAGAGAAAAACAGTTTGTGTCGGATGCCAGCCATGAGTTGAAAACACCAATCAGCGCAATCAGCATAAATGCTCAGGCAATTAATGATGACAGTGATAATATACATATCAGGAATATTCTGATTGAAACTGAAAGAATTAATCGACTGATCGAAAAACTTCTGACACTTTCAAAACTAGAAGAAACACCGCTCATTTCCAAAAATCTCTGCTCTTTGACCGATATTGTAAATGAAATATCATTAACTTATGAAAGCGTTGCATTTGAAAAAGCAATAACATATCAATGTGAAATATCGGAAGATATTTTCATAATGGGCGATGCCGATGAATTGAAACAACTGGTAATTATACTTATTGATAATGCCATAAAAAATACTGACAGTCCGGGACTTATAACGATAATGCTTAACAGATGCAATAACCATTCTGTTTTGAAAGTAAAGAATACGGGTAAAGGCATATCAGCAAAAGATCTCCCTCATATTTTTGAAAGATTTTATACCCGCGGAGCATCCCGCAGTGATTGCTCTTATGGCTTAGGACTTTCAATAGCAAAATCCATTGTAGAAAGGCACAAAGGATCTATTTCGGCAGAAAGCATTATCAATGAAGAAACAGTATTCACTGTGGTTTTTTAAACCAATAAACAGAAAAACCGTAAAAAGTTTTGCTCGCTGTCCTTTAACGCTGTCGTAACACAGATTACGATATATGAAAGGTGTTTATTATGATTAGCTTAAAGCCCCTTGAACAATCCGACAGAGAACAGTTCATACTCGATAATCAGGAAGCGTTCAATTACGGGGCACTGGAAGAATTCGGCATGCGTGATGACCATTTTGAAGATGACGGTCAGATTATTTCGCGCGAAACAATCGAGCGCTCCATAGATGAGGGCGAAGCCTACCGCATTGTGCTTGACGGCAAAAATGTCGGCGGCGCAATAATAAGGGTTGACGGCGGCAGAGGCGACCTTGATATTCTGTTTGTCTCCCCAAAAGTTCACAGCAAAGGTATCGGTTATGCTGCCTGGTGTGAGATTGAAAAGCTTCACCCCGAAGTTAAAGTGTGGGAAACTGTCACGCCGTATTTTGAAAAACGCAACATTCATTTTTATGTAAACAGATGCGGATTTCATATTGTTGAATTCTTCAACAGTCATCATCCCGACCCGAATGATCCGGATTCTGCGGAAATGATTGACGGGCAGTTCCCCGACGGGATGTTCCGTTTTGAAAAGATAATGAAATAGACATGCGTGTCTAATCCTGCGAAAACGGCAAATCTCACTCTTTGTCGTTTAAAAACCAGGGACTATGTGATACTCTTGCGATGAAAGGAGGTTCGATATGGACCAGCAAAAGATCGGTTCCTTCTTAAAGGCGTTAAGATACGAAAAAGGACTGACGCAAGCCGAACTTGCAGAACAACTGAACACCACCAACCGTTCTGTATCCCGATGGGAAACGGGAAACACGATGCCAGATATCTGTGTTCTTATTGAATTAGCAGAGTTTTATCAGGTGGATATTAAGGAAATCCTCAACGGAGAAAGGCAGAGTGAGAAAATGAACGAGGATGTAAAAGCAACCGCAGAAAAAGTCGCAGAGTATTCAAAAAAAACCAACAAAAAGAAAATCACAAAAGTAGTAACGCTGATGCTTATACCGATTATTGCGTTAACGGCATTATTGGTAATCGTATTTTCAAGCAGAAGTATGCAGATATTACCCGAC
>JAFWRV010000221.1 GCA_017519685.1 Clostridia bacterium | reverse complement strand
TGCTTCAGCGCGACAAGATTTATGCAGTAATATGCAATCGAATACAGCACCGTCATCAAAAGACCTACGGCAGCAAGACTGCGATCATAGAAAACCATTCTCGCAAAATATATGGTCGAGAAAATCAGTAAAACAGCGGATGTCAGTAGCGCGGAAGCCGCCGTACTGACAAGTCCTCCGAAGCCCATAACTCTGTGCGCAAGATCCGATGACTCATAATCGCGGAAAAAGCTCTCCGGCATACGGAATATTCTTTCAAGCATCGCGCTGCAGACAGAGTAGTTCATCCCGCTGACTATTCTGAAATCGGCAAGATTTTTGACGATTGAAATCATCACGTTCGCAAGCATAAATGAACTCATTACGAGAATAAGTCCTTTGAGAACATCAGACGCGCCGATAGGGATAAAATCGTCATATAATTTCTGGCTTATCGTTGGGATAATAAGACCGATAGCCGCTCCGATAACCGTCAGAACAACGAGCAGGATAAAATCCGACTTTCTGACAGTTTTGACACAAAAGCGGACTATATCTTGCGTTGTCAGTTTTTTTGCCGGAAACGGACGGTAAATCATATACGCTTCCGGGGAAAGTGAAGCGGCGACCGAGGCTGTTACGGGAACAACAGAATTATCTCTCAGGTCAACAAGAATATGCGAATTTGAACCTTTTTGAAGACATACAAGAGGAACATTTTCCGAGTTGTAAACGAGAAAAGCGCCGTTGTCTCTCTTTTCCCATCCTGAAGACAGCGTGATTTTACGGTATGATATATAGGAAACGCGTGCAATATCGGCAAGACCGAATGTATCGCCGCATGCTTCCCTGACCCTTTCATATCCCGCCGGCTCTATTGAGAGTTTTTTGCAAAGGAACGCAACGCTGTCATATAAAATATCTCCGGTGCGATCCAGATCGGCAACTATCTTATTCTTTTTGAACGCCGAAGCGATAAGCGACATGATGCCGGAATAAGTAGCTGTTTTGCTGTGTAAAGTTCTTCTTATGAGAATATCCTCTTTAAGAATATTCGCTTTGTATTTTTCGACAAGACCGCTGTTATATCCCTCAATATCATAATTAGGCAATTCGATTTTTGAGGCAAATCTGTCTTTGAGCAGCTTAGTTGAACCGGATTCTATAATTTCAAGCTCCGCTTTTTCAAGGGCGGTAAAGCAGAAACGCCAGTTTACGGCATCGGCGTCTTTATGGCAGAACGACGGAATGATTTCTCCCTTGCCTGCTTCATAAATGAAAGATCTGCGCCCCTCTCCCCAGGACTTCAGAGGAACGATAAATACAAGTACCGTCCCTTCGCTTACACGGTAAGCGTCCGACGGATTTTTTGAAATATGATACTGCCCGCCATATAAGGAAACAGAATTATTGTTATCACTCATCATATTCTCTCCTTATATGTTTTTGATAAAATCTTTGTATATTCCGTCGGCACGGGACAGTTCATCATGGGAACCTCTCTGAACAATCTGTCCCCTGTTCATTACAAGAATCTGGTCACAGTCCCTAATCGCGCTGAGACGGTGGGCAACAATAATACAAGTACAGCCGCGTCTTTTTATGTTATCCATTATTTTCTTTTCGGTTATAGGATCAAGAGCGCTTGTGGCCTCATCCATTATGAGCACCGTCGGATTGGTGGTCAGAGCGCGCGCGATTTCAAGCCTCTGCCGCTGACCTCCGGAAAAGTTTGACGCTCCCTCTGTAAGTCTGAAATCATAGCCGCCGGGCTTTTGTGAAATAACATCATGTATGCAGGCATCCTTCGCGGCGGCAATCATATCGGATTCGGCAATATTTGAATTCCACATTGTAAGATTGTCACGTACCGTTCCGGAAAACAGAGTAATCTGCTGACTGACTGTCGAAACACTTGCGTTGATTATTTCCTCCGGGATTTCATTTATTGAAATTCCGTCAAAATACAGCTGCCCTGTCCACGGAGCGTACAAACCGCTTACTATTTTTGACACGGTTGATTTACCGCAACCGGAAGCTCCGACAAAAGCAATTGAAGTGCCGCAGTCGATTTTAAAACTGAAGTCTGATACTATCGGCGGCTTCAGACTGCTGTAACCGAAAGAAACATCTTTAAGTTCAACATATCCCTCGAGTTTTCCGCGGATGCTTTCCTTTTCCGTATCACCGGAATACTTGATATCCGAGTCATACTTCATTATATCGTTGACTCGGTTGATGTCGGCTTTAGAAGTCTGGATGTTTTTGACAAATCCGACAAGCGCATTGACGGGCATTGAAAAAGAACCGTACAGACTTGAAAAAGCAATAAGCATACCGATTGTAAAGTGGCTGTTATCTTTAATTACAGTTAAACCGCCGATTAACAGAATAAGTAAATCGCCGAGCATATTGATTGCCTCGGGAATCGCGTTAATAATCTGCTGGTTTCTGTTCAGCAGTTGCTCGGACGTAATTGTTTTTGCCTGATAGCCGAGAATCTTGCCGACATATTCCGTTTCCGCACCCGATGCTTTGAGAGAATCGGTGATACTGATTCCGGCGCAAAGCGCACCGGCAAACTTTCCCGAATCCTGCTGCATTTTTATTGACGCATTGGATATTGTATCGGAACTGATTTTTACAATAATTATATTGATTAAAACAGTACCGACAGCAATTAAAGTCAGTTTCGGGCTGTAAATATTGAGCATTATAAGATAAAAAACGGCCACAAAAATATTAAGAACGTTTTCGGCCATTTCGCCTGTAATGAAATTGCTGACTTTTGCGTTATTGGAAATTCTCTCACAGAGATCACCGGCATTTCTCTGATCAAAAAAGTTTATCGGCAGCCGGAACATTTTGGAAATGAATTCCCTTGCGGAAAACAGCGAGGTTTTCTTTTTGAGTTTTATCAGAATTCTGCTTCTGTAAAACGCCAGCCCTGTCTGAAGCAGAGCGGCAAATATAAGCGCGGTCAATACAACACTGAACCAGTCGTTGTTTCCGCCGACAAGAACTTTATCAATAAAGAACTGGGAAAGAACGGGTAACAGCAGATTGGGAAATACCAGCAGTAATCCGACAAAAACAAGTTTTACAATAACTCCGCGCTGACCGGACAGCTTTTTCTTCGCAAACTCAATAACGGTATTCTGCTGCTTTTCCTTGACAAAACTGTCATTCGGAGAAAAAGTCAGGACAACACCGGTAAAGTATTCATCTAATTCCTCTTCTGTTATTTTCCTTCTGCCTAAAGCGGGATCGTTCAGAAAAACCTTTTTTCCCGAAAATCCCTCAAGAACGACAAAGTGATTGAAATTCCAGTGGATAATACAGGGCATCTGCATTTTTTTCAAATCTTCCGGCTCTTTGCGGAATCCCTTGCAATCCATTCCGAATTTCCTTGCCGCTTTTAGAATATTGGCGGCGTTGCAACCGTCACGTGAAACGCCTGTTTCGGTTCGCATCTGCTCCAGAGGAACAGATCTTCCGTAATAGGCAAGAATCATCGCGAGTGAAGCCGCTCCGCATTCTGTAAATTCCATCTGAAAAACAGTGGGTGTTTTGGCAAGATTTTTCATTCCGCGCCCCCCTGCATACCTTTGAACAGGAGATTTATCGGGCGCTCCTTTTCTGTTATAATTTTAGCTGATACAAGAGTATTACGTTTGGGAACGTTTGCGCCGTCAAATTTGCAAACAACCGCGACAACGGGACCGTTTCTGTAAAACAGTTCAGCTGTCATGTTATCGTCGCCCGTAATGAATTGCATATTACCGATATTAACAGGATATTCACCGATATCAACTATATGCGCTTCCGATTTATCATTTTGTGAATCATATGAATCAGGATAAATATAAACTTCTTTATCAAGCTCATTTTTGATTTTACCCACGCTTTCCTGAGGGACAAAAAGAACAACCGCGCTCTCACCCGGTTTGAAATCATCGGGACTTATCCTCATAAGCTCCGTACCGGGAAAGACTTCTGTGTCATTCTCCACAAGAATTTTGGTAACTTTTCCGTCTAACGGGGCTCTGTTTTTGGAAGATGATGAGCCGGATATAACAGTACCTATTAAATCCTGTTGTTTTACATAATCATTCTCGGAAACGGCGCAATTGAAAGTTCCCGCCTCCGATGAGTAAACAGCAACGGAATATGTCGGATTGGAAACAATACCGTATACCGGAAGCGTTGAAGGCAAAGTCCCTACAAAAAGCCAAATAATCAACGCTGCAATAATCAGAGCTACTGCAATCAGCGCAATCCACGAAAAAGGTGATGTCACCTTCAGTTCTCTGTCAAGCTGGTCGGGGTTGGAAATTCTCTCCAGTGATGTTTTTCTGTATATATCAGCCATCAGTCCATCTCCCATGAAATATTGTTTTTCTCAAAATATACCCGCATTTTAGCAAGCGCCCTTGATAACTGAACCCTTACATTTCCGTCGGTCATATGAAGCTTAAGAGCAATTTCTTTTGAACTTTTATTATGAAAATAACTTTCCGTAATAATTGTCCGTTGCAATTCGCTGACTTCCTGCAATGCTTCCGCAAGGTATTCGCGCATTGCAGTCAGATATTCTGCTGCAACGAAGTCATCTTCGAAGCCTTCTTCAGCCGGTTCAATATACTGCTCCGGGTCGTCTATATCTATATTTATCTTCCTGTCGCGGTAATAATTTTTCAGTTTATTGTTTGTAATGAAAAATACCCATGTCTGGAACGACGCTTTACCGGGATCGAAAGAATCAAATTTTTCATAACACGCAATAAAAACATCCGTGGCAAGGTCTTCGGCATCGTGTACATTCTGAATTTTCTTATTAATATATAAATAGACCTGGTTGTAATATTTCTCGTAATACTGTTCAAATTTCAGTTTTTCGGTTCTGACATCGGCCGCCATTTGATCTCCTCCGAAAAAATCTATATTTCTTTACTAATAAATATTATTATATTTAAACAAAAATTTCAACCATATTTTAATATTTTTTGAATTTACAATATTATTTTTCGGTAACACCTTTATTTTTGCGTAAAATTAGTGTATTATAATGGCATTAAATAATCCGGAGGATAATTATGGGCAGAGGTTCATCAAAAGAGAATAAAAACATCTATCAGCTCAGCCGCGAGAAAAACGGACTGACAAGAGCGGCGGCGTCCGAGCTTATGTCCTGGATTTCAGACAGCAGAATAGAAAAAATCGAAAGCGAAAAATCCAAGCCGTCGCCCGATGAAGTCATTGAAATGGCAAGAGCATATAAAAAGCCGGAGCTCTGCAACTATTACTGCTCTCACGAATGCCCGATAGGTATTAAATATGTTCCCGAAGTTCAGGAAAAGCCACTTTCGGAAATTGTGCTTTCTACAATCAGTATTCTCAATAATCTTCAGAAAGAAAAAGACCGCCTGATAGAAATCGCTTCGGACGGAATCATTCACGATGATGAAATTGAGGATTTTGTAACAATAAACGATCAGCTTGAAAGCATTTCGGTACTTGTGGATTCTCTCAAGCTCTGGTTTGACAACACAATTTCGGCAGGAAAAATCAACACCGAGATTCTCAATGAAACAATAAAGAACAAAAACAATAAATAACCTTTCAGTTCTTGACAAAGTTTCACTGTTCTGTTAAAATATCACGCAGCCGGCAAAAATCCGCCGGCTCAATAACGAAAAAATGCATTCAGCTGCACGGAGAGTTGTCCGAGTGGTCGAAGGTGCAGCACTCGAAACCGTACTCCGTGTTGGTCGTTTGCTCGGCGTGAAATCCTTGATTTACAAGGGTTTCAAGATTCGAATTTTTGTAAATTTCAATTTTTCTCGCGTGTTTTTCTCGCCAATTTCCAAAATCGGCGAAAAAATTATATACCAGGAGGGTTGTCCGAGAGGTCGAAGGTGCGGCACTCGAAATGCCGTGTTCCGTAACAGGAACCTAGGGTTCGAATCCCTAACCCTCCGCCAAAAAGCCTTGAAACATAAGCGTTTCGGGGCTTTTCTTTTTTTACACAAAACTCAGCGAACAACCAACTGGGGGCCGCATTTTTGGGGAAGATTTATTCCACTCCCCAGTCCTCTTTGATGACGGGTTCAGGAAGATTGAGAACCCCGTCCATCAGATAAGCGGACGAAATTTTTGACTTGAAGTCAAGGTGACTGTAAATATCTGCGGTAGTAGCTATATCCGAATGACCGAGCCATTCCTGGATTTCTTTTAGAGTAACGCCGTTGGCAAGAAGCAGGGACGCACAGCTGTGTCTCAAATCATGAAAGCGGATTTTGCGTAGTCCGTTTGCCTTGATTATCTTTCCGAATACTTCCGTAACCATATTGGGATTATAAATCTTTCCGAGACCGTTTACGAAAATATAATCGAGATATTCCGTGCAGTAACAGTCTCCGCAAACCCTCCGGTTTTCCTCCTGCTGTTCTTTCAGTTCTTTGAAAGCGGTTTCAAATCTCGGCACAAGAGGTAATGATCGAAGGCTGGATTTTGTTTTTGCCCTGTCTTCCCTCACTATGGTCTGTTTACCGTCAAGCTTTACTGAGGTCAGTATATGCTTGATAGTGATTGTCTTGTTTTCAAAATCAATCGCATCCCATTTAAGGCCAAGCACTTCGCTGCGCCTGAGACCGTAAAACGCTGTCACCTGAATAAGCAGACCGAGGTAGTGTGTCTTGGTTGCTTCAAACAGTGCGGCGAGCTCCTCAAGGTTATAATGCTCCGCGATATACTTCTGCTTTTTAGGTCTGTCAACCTTATCGGCGGGATTGAAATCAATCAGGTCCATTTTCACGGCATATTTAAGCGCTCTGTGAATGTTGGCATGCTCGTGAATCACGGTATTGGGGCTGACGGTTTTCAGCTCGTTCGCATAGAACATCTGAATATCCTTTGCCCGGAGACTTGCCACCGTGATATCCTTCTTCTCAAAATACGGAACAATTTTGCTCTTGACCATATTCGTGTAAGAAGCATAGGTTGTTTTCTCGACTGTTGGACGGATGATTTCAAGCCAGAGAAGCATATAATCCGAAAACTTCATATCGCTTGACAAATCGTTTGACTGCGATTTGGGCGGCTCAAAAGTTTTTCTTGCGTTGGAGAGCATTTTCTCCGCTCTGGTTTTGTTGCCCTTTGTATGCAGACCTGTCGAAATCCATTTTTCTTTTCGCTTGCCGGTCTGTTCATCGGTATAGCTGAGTACCATATAATAGACATCATTTTTAATTTGTAAGTGTCCTGCTACCATTGAAATTAACCTCCGTTTCATATTTATTGGCAGCTGTTTTCAGACACTCCGGTTTGTATAATAATTTTATAATAATACCGGAGTGTCTGTCAAGGTTCGAATTAAGCTGTCAAGGCGTAATTAATGACATTAATTTTGGGAACCTTGTATGCTCCGCCGATCTTTCTGCCGTGGATATATCCGTCGTTAATAAGCTTGTATGCGTAGTGACGGCTGACACCGAGCATCGACTGGATATCGTCAACGGTTACTATATCGGGATACTCCGTAAACATAACGGAATATAACTCTTTGAGTTCGCCTTTATTCATCTGACTTCCTCCTTATTCGTGATTTTGGTTTCATATTTCGTCTTTTCCTCTTCCTTGTTCTGTTTGACTGTATCATTGAAACGGTCAAGCTTCCCTTGGATAGTTTCTTTTTCTTTTACGGGCTGAGCGCCCTTGTCTTTGAGTTCCATATCGCCAAGAACGGCGGAAACAATTTTACTGATTCTTATCAGCTCTTTGAATTCATCGCTGTCCTTCTTGGGAACATCGGGACCGAAAGCATTGAATTCTTTTTGCAGTATCTCAAGCTCCGCTTCAATCGATGCAATGGAATAATCTGTATCAAGATTGTGAATCTTCAGATATTTCTTCGCATTTATGAATTTATCGATTTCCTCGGAATGCGCTTTCCGGTAACCGTCCTTGAAATATGTTTTGCCTTTCCAGGTGAGATAAACCTCTTTGGTTTCTCTCGCATCCTTCAGATGAGAAATAATCTGCTTACCTTCTTCAATCTTCTTGCGAATGCTCTCTCTTCTGTTTGCGGATTCAATCAGCTTCTGATAATCCTCAAGCTTTATAATATTGTTATTATTCAGGAAAACAATCGCGGAAGAAACTTCTTTCAGATCTTTGATTGAACAATTCTGTTTCGCGTAAAATCCCCAGTCGCTTCTCCCGCTCTTGCGGATTTCAAGATAATCGATAAGTATTTCCGTAAGTGTAGGTTCTTTGACTGAATTTGTTCTGAGCCTGCGAAGCTTATCGGCAATTTCCGAAATGACCGATTTAATCTTTCCGATTAATTCAAGCAGAGTCATTTTTTCTTTATTGTGTTCCTCGATGGCTCTGTTGAAATTACCGAGCTCGGTTTCAACGCCCTGCTTCTCCAGACCGGATGCATACGGTCCGAGATGAACCGAGGGAAGTTTGTCAATTTCTCTGCGCTCGTATGAACGGAGATCAATCTGAACATCAATATTATTTTTTTCATAATACTTGTTCTGTATCTTTGCCCATTCGCTGCGCCAGAGTTCACAGCTTTCTCTTTTGTTCCAGTCGGTTAAATCAACTCTGTGGCTTTTGTATTCGCCTGACGGCAGTTTTATTCTTTCTCCGTTTTCATCGAGATCATATTCTTTTCTGCACTTCGGCATCCAGTTTCCGTTTTCATCCAGCGACCTGAGAGTAAGAAGAATATGCGCATGAGGGTTGCCGTCACCTTTATCGTGAATTGAAAAATCACAGCACATTCCTTTTTTCACAAACTGCTCGTTGCAGAATTCTCTCACAAGTTCAGGCAGCTGCTCTTTCGGAATTTCATTCGGTAGAGCGGCAACAATATTTCTCGCAAGCTGAGAATTGTAACTTGTTTCAACAGACTCGGCTGAGTTCCAGAGAGTTTCTCTGTCATTAAACTTTTCGGGAGCGTTTGCAGGCAGCAGAATTTCCGAATACAAAACTTCAGGTTTTTTGTAAGCATAGTATTTAATTCTCTGCTCATAATCGCTGAAAAGATTTTCGCCTGCGGCATAGGCCGCGCCGGCAACGGCAGAGGAACTCATACGGTTTCTGATTGTAATTTTAAAATGCGGACATGGTATTTTTATCAGATCCTTTCGTAATTATTCGGGTAGCAACTTGTTGCGAAGGGTGGAACCCTTTCCGATTGCGGAGCAATCTCACAGTGAGCCTGCGAGCGTTCACGACAGTGCGCAATGGCACCGGCCGGGCAGAAATCTCAGAGAAGATTTACCGCCACGGCAACGGTGTATAATTGCGCATAACAACAGGTTGCTATGGGTTTATTTCAGTTGATTTGTAATGATTAACAGGTTGTTCTTCTTAAGGAAACAGTTGATTTTCAGTATCAAATAGAGTATTATTAATACATAAAATCAATATAAGGAGACAAAAAATATGAAGAAAATTCTCGCTGTTATTCTTTCGGCAATATTTATTATGGCTATGGCTGTTCCCGCGCTTGCTGCAGGAAACGAAATCGTCAAAGCCGAAGCAACATTCGCTTATCCCAAAGCAGGAGACAAAGTTGAATTCAAGTCACTGCCTGTAGGCGATTCTGATGCTTACTCAGCAAAAATAGACAGTATTTACTATATGGATAAAGATCATAATGCCGTTCATCCCGCTGCAGGCGACGCCTATATTGAAGGCATTCAGTACCGCGTGAGAATCAAATTCTCCGAAAACACCGGATATCATATTTCCGAAAACTGCGAGTTTTGGGTAAACGGCGAAAAGCAGATAGGCAGCGTAGGAACAAATCTTGCGGAAATATCTTTTATTGTTGCAAAGGACGGCTCACTTGATCCCTCAACAGGCAAGCCGTTTGATTCCGTTCCCGGTGACGCGGAAGAAGAACCCGAACTCAACATTTTCCAGAAAATAATCGCTTTCTTCAAAAATCTCTTTGAAAAAATCGGTCTTTTCTTCAGCTCTCTGTTTCCGAAAGTTTAATCTTTAATCATCACGGCTCCCGTTTTTCGGGAGTCGATTTTTATTCTTTCTCTTTGTTCAGCATAGAAAACTTTTGCATTAAGCCGATAACTTTCGGCTGAGTCAAAGCAACTCCGAGAATGTAATCGAGATCATCTTCGCTGAGATATTCCGGTTCAATGAGATATTTCTCCGCGATAAGTCCGAGAGAAAATATAAATTTATTCCTGCCGGACTTTGTAAGAAGTTCCTGCTTTTTCTCCAGAGTTTTCAGTTTATCTTTATTCATACGGAGCAGTTTTTCTTTGCGCTCCTTTTCGGAAGAGAGTTCGTTGATATCATTCGTCGGATTTCTCGTCATGCCTAAATTCCTCTTCAATCAACGGTTTTGTCTTCCTGCCGAAAGCTCTTACAAGGTCATTGATGTCCTTGCCGTTCTCACGCATAAAAGCGAGAATCTCTTCTTCCTTCGCCGCGGCTTTTTCCGCTTTGAGTTCGGTATTGCGCTTCTGCAACTCGGCAATTTTTTCCTTGTAATCTGCAATTCGCTGCTCGTTTTTAATGAGCGCTTCATTAATTTTTGATATTTTTGAATTCAAAATAATTCCTCCAATTCATTAGTATTTTCATTTTTTATGACAGTTGTGACGGCTGTGACAGTTGTTTTGGTACTCCCATTCAAACCGTCATTACTGTCATTACTGTCATTTTCGGGCGGGATTCTCACAAGATGAATCCATCTTGCGTTGCTCTTTCTTCCTGATTCGTAATCAATTCCGAATTGATTTTTCAGTTCGGATGCATTGACATTAAGCATCTTTGTGATAATATTCGGCGCAACTTCTGCTCCGGATTCTTCCACAAGTTCCGCGGGACTGCCCAGCCATTCCGTTTTATCAATTGTAAGCATTTCGACAACTTTCAGAAGTTCGGGATCAATCTTTTTCTCAAAAGTCTCAATCTCCTGATCTGTCTTTTCCCAGCAAAGTGTGTCGGGATTTCTTTCCAGTCTGAACTTTTGGTCGGGTATATCTCTTCCAACTACTGAGAGACAGGCGGTTCTGTCGGTACGCTTTTCTTTGCAGAGAACCATAGCTCCGTCTGCGCTTCCGAGTATTCCCGTTGTGCCCGATATCATTTCATAAACATCATCCGATTTCTGCTTTCGGGTATGATGAACTGCGATAATACAGATACCTTTGACATCTGCAAAATGTTTGAGAGCGCTGATAACTTCATAGTCGCTCGCATAGCTGTATCCCTCGCCTGTGTTTTCTCTTACCTTCTGAAGAGTATCAATAATGATAAGATTGGTGTCGGGGTGTCCTCCGAGAAACTGCTCCATCTGCTCTTCAAGTCCGTCTCCGATTGTCCGTGAAGTTATAGAGAAACTGAGTTTATCAGTTCCTTCAACTCCGAACATTGTACTCATTCTTGACTGAAGTCTTTCGAAATCATCTTCAAGAGCAAAGTAGCAAACATTTCCCTGATTGACTTTCAGATCCCACAAAGGAATACCCATACTCACATGATAGGCAATCTGTGCGGCAAGAAAGCTTTTGCCTATTTTCGGTGCGCCCGCCAGAATATACATTCCTGGATAAAGCAGACCGTCGATTACGGGCGGCTTTCTTGAAAAAGCCAAACTGAAAATATCGTTCAGGGTGAGCAGTGATATGCTGCCCTTGAACGGATGAATACCGTTAGCTTTTCTGTCAAGTTCAGCCATTTTAAACTTTGCGACAGCTAAGGGGTTGCAATCGTCATCAGACTGTGCTATACTTATTATGTTAGTGTTAGGTGACTGTTCCGTATCTGTTGGCGCAGATACATTGGGAACGGTCATTTCTTTTTCTGCCGAATTAAATATTTTATTCACGTCCTTCCTTTTCGCCCTTAGGGGCGATTATTTGTTTTTAGTCTTCAGCAGTAACAGAATTGTTGCTCCTAAGGATACTTCCCCAGATAGCATTGCCATTGTGTGTCTTTCATAAGAACACATCCTTTCTTAATATTGATGATTTATAGTTAGAGAAACAACCCCTTCACTAATCGGAAAAAAATCGGCATTTTGAGAGGGTGTTTTTCCTGTTTTTGTTGTATTGTTTACAATTTGTTTACATTCGGCTTCGTTTTTATGATGTATTTGCTCACAATTCTCTATTGGCAAGAAAAAATCTTTTTTTGGTGAAAAATTTTACTCTTTTGTTTTCCGACAAAAAGAAAAGCACCGCAAGTCCAAACCAAAGCTACAGGCATATGCCTATAACTTGATTTGAATCTTGCGGTGCTTGGTAGGTTTTCAGTTACGGATAATAATTATCCGCATAGCTGCTCCGCTCGCTCGATTATCAAGATTCGGGAATATTAAATTAAATTATATTATCTTATCTGTTCCCCTTTAGAGTTCTAAACCATGCCATACCAAGGGGAACATCTCTGGTTTTGCATTTCTGACATTTGACCGATATAAAAACATCCGGACTGCTGCCGTAAACATCACAAAGATGCATTCCGCAAAAAGGACATTTGATTTCACGCTTTGGGTATTTTTCGGCACCCTCCTTCGACTTAATAAGATTATCACTAATTACAGTCGGTAAAGCCCGACCTCTGTAATCGTACATTATCTCTGACATACTTGTTCATCTCTTTTTCTTAATTAAATGATTTAATAATATGTTTTGCGACTCCCTGGCAGACAAACGAATCAAGTTCAATAGTCTTTCCGGGATAAGTCTTTTCGTTCATATACACAAAAACATATTTACCGTTCTTCTTACCTTTATATTGCTTCAGAGTGTTTTCATTATCAGGACTTAACACAACTACAATATCATTCTTTTTCGGCTGTGCTTTTTTGTCGACGACCACAAGCACGCCTGGTTCAATACCGGCATCCAGCATAGAGTCGCCGTAGGCATGAAGAATATAGAACTCACCTTTGCCGAAAACAGATTCGGGAAGATTGACATATTCTTCAATGTTTTCTTCTTCCGATGTCGGATCACCGCAGCCTATTGCGCCTACTATCGGGACACTGACTTTAGAAGGTGAAATACATTTGGGTGATGCGCGAAGCGAAGTTCGTAGCCGCTTCCGTGACGCCAATGGGCGGTTCAGTGCATTCCGTGGTCGA
>JAFWRV010000220.1 GCA_017519685.1 Clostridia bacterium | reverse complement strand
TTACGGGTACACTTCTTTTATTCCGTTCCCGGCTTCGATCCGAGTCTTTTGAGTATTGTGGATGAAGCAATCTGGGTAATATATATTTTTCTTTTTCCGTCCTTCATACAGACAACGAAGGATTTCGGAAGGTCCGTACAGATATTTTCAACCTCTCCGCTTTTTTCGGCTCTGGCGAGGTAGTCCCTCGTATTTGCCGAAACCGTTGTGTTATCAAGGTCAAAAATTCCGAGAATTTCATCACAGATTATTACTTTGTCAAGACCGAGATGTAAATACATTCAATTCATTTCCTTTATAATGCCGTCTGTTGCCTCAAATACCTTGCCGTCCTTGCTTCTGAGCAGGGTTGACGGCTCGCAGCAGGTTATGAAGACCTGCTTGTTGTCAAGAAATCTGAGAATAAAAGTCTGCCTTTTTTCATCAAGTTCACTCATAACGTCATCAAGAAGAACAACGGGAGCTTCTCCGGTCACTTTTTCCGTCATAACCGCTTCCGCGAGTTTCAGAGAGAGAGCGCAGGTTCTCTGCTGACCCTGTGAACCGTATATTTTAGCGTCCCTGTCATTCAGTGTCAGAATCAGGTCGTGGGTATGCGGTCCCGAGCCGGTATATAATCTTTTCAGGTCTGAATCCCTTGATTTTTCAAGCTCGTTTTTTAATTTTTCGCTTATTTCATCGTCGGACAGATTTTCCGTATCAAAATCGTAACGGCAGGCGAATTTTTCTTTCCCCGAGCTTATTTCTCCGTAAATATCCGACGCTTCTTCCGAAAGGCGGGCAATATAATCGGTTCTGTATCTTATGATTTTTGAACCGAGTCTGACAAGCTCGGCATCCCACGGCTCAAAATAACCGGAATCAAAACCTTTCTGACCTGTCTTTTTCAAAAGCGAGTTTCTCTGATCGAGAACCCTTATATACTTTGACATTATAACCGCGTAATTCGGTTTCATCAGACTCAGCGCGACATCAAGAAGCTTTCTTCTTTCGGAAGGTCCGTTCTGAACGGTTCCGAGAGTTACCGGAGAAAAAACAACAGAATAGAATGAACCTATCATCGCTCTCGGGGATGCTTCCCTGACTCCGTTTAACGTCAGTTCTTTTGTCTGATTAATGACAAGACGCGCTTCCTGCTCTCTGCCGTTTGAGAAAAAGTTTGTTTTTATTACCGCTTCGGGACTGTCATAATTTATAAGCTGAATATTTTTTCTTGTTCTGAAGCTGTAAAATCCCGTCATCATCCAGATGCTTTCAATCAGATTTGTTTTTCCCTGACCGTTTTCACCGAAAATGATATTCATTTTTTCATACGGCTCAATATATACATCTTTCAGATTGCGAAAATTAACGGAAGAATGGTTTATTATTTTCATTATACCATTCCTCCGTTCGTTTATATTACTTTATATATTATTCTGTTGAATTCGGCGCTGTCTCCGGGTCTCAGTTTTTTTCCTCTCTGTGTGCAGACCTCGCCGTTTACCCTGACTTCTCCTCCCTGAATGACAAGTTTCGCGTGACCGCCGCTCTGAACTGCGTCATTCATTTTAAGAAACGCGTCAAGGCGTATGAAATCCGTATCTATCTTTTTTTCAACGGTTTCCTTTTTGACAACGTGCGCCTTAATCCTCATTTCTCAGCCTCACGGGAAGAATAAGGAAAATAAAGCTGTCTCCCTCGTTGGGAACAACAAGAATCGGTGAAACGGGACCGTTGAGCATAATCCTGACTTCATCGGTGTCGCATACTCTGAGCACATCTATCATATACTTGTTGTTGAATCCGATAATGCATTCGTCGCCTTCGATTTCAACGGGAATCTTATCGCTCGATGTTCCGAGCGCGGCATTACTTGAAAGTGAAACCGAATTATCGGCAAAAACGCATTTTATCGGGCTCTTAAGACGGTCCGCAAGGATAAGTGATGTTCTGTCAATACTCTCGAGAAAAGCCGTTGTATTGACTTTTACAACCGTTTTAGTGCTTGAGGGTATCGCATCCTTGTATTTAAGGAAATCACCGTCAAGAAGACGTGAAATAATGTCATAATCTCCTATTTTGAAAATAATATGTCTCTGACCGATTGAAATATTGAGAGTTTCCTCGCCGTCGGAGAGAAGCTTCATAACCTCGGAAAGAGTTTTTGCGGGAACAACGAAAGAAAGTTCTTCTCCGCTGTATTCTATATCTTCATTTCTTATCGCAAGACGCACGCCGTCAACGGCAATAAGTCTGATATGATTTTCCTCAAACTCAAACTTGACGCCTGTGTGAACAACCTTTGTGTCCTTCTGCGCCGCGGAAAAGATTGTCTTTTTAATCATATCCTTGAGCATCGCCTGACCGAGGACAACATCATATCCTCCCATAATTGAAGGAAGCTCGGGATAATCGTCGGCGCTCATTCCGATGATTTTGGTTTTGAATTCCGCGCATTTGATTTCCGCTATCTGTCTGAGATCGGAATCCAGATGAACGGGCTTGTCGGGAAGCTTACGGACTGTTTCGCTGAACATGTGGGCATTGACAACTATTTTTCCGCTTTCCTCAACATTGCAGGGTATGGATGTCGTGATACCCATTTCAAGGTCATAGCCGGTAAGTGTAAGAACTCCGTTCTCGGCAGACATAAGGATACCTTCGACTGCCGGAATGGCTGTTTTTGATGAAGTTGCTCTCTGAACAACCTGACAGGCTTCAGAAAGATCAAATGAGTTACATGAAAATTTCATAGCGGGCCTCCGAAACAAAAAATACTGAAAATTATATATGTTTATCTTATCATATTATAGCAGTAGTAGTAGGGACCGTGAAAATGTGGTATAAGTTCCGGATAAATTGAGAGTCAAGGTTTCACGGATTTTGAATTTTAAACTTTCCGGATTGAATTATTTGTTGAAAGAGTGAATAAAAAAATTTAACGTGAAGAAGTGAAAAACAGAAAATAAAAAGTGAAGAAAATGAAGAAAAAATCAGAGCAGTTTTCTGCCTTCCATCGCTCTTATCAGAGTGAACTCATCGGCGTATTCTATATCCGCTCCGACCGGGACACCGTAGGCAAGACGGCTGACTTCCACGCCGAGAGGTTTGATGAGTTTTGATATATACATTGAGGTAGCTTCGCCTTCAACGGTGGGATTTGTCGCCATTATGACTTCTTTTACCGTTCCGTCACCGAGACGGGCAATCAGTTCCTTGATGCATATATCTTCGGGGCTTATATCGTTCATCGGTGAGATTACTCCGTGAAGAACATGATACAGTCCGTTATATTCATGGGTTTTTTCAAATGCTATTACATCTCTCGGATCTTCGACAACGCAGATAACGGAATTGTCTCTTTCTTTTGACGAGCATATCGGGCAGATTTCGTCATCGGTGAAATTGCAGCACACGCCGCATTTATGCACCGACGCTCTGGCGTTTGTGATTGCTTCGATGAAAGATGTTACGCTGTCACTGCTCATACCGAGAATATAAAAAGCAAGACGCTGCGCGCTTTTTCTCCCGACAGACGGGAGTGAAGCGAGCTTATCTATCAGATTTTCAAGTGAGGGAGTAAAAACAGCCATCAGAAGAGACCCGGGATTGAAAGTCCGCCTTTTGCCTGTTCCATTCCTTTTTCCATCGCTTCGTTAGCTTTGCGGATGCTCTCGTTTGTCGCGGAGATAATGAGATCCTGAAGCATTTCGATATCGTCGGGATCGACAATTTCGGGTTTGATTATAACGGAGGTTACTTCATGAGAGCCGTTGACGGTGATTTCAACCGCGCCTCCGCCGACAGATGAGGTGAATTCGGAAGCTTCAACCTCCTGCTGAACCTTTTCCATATTCTCCTGCATTTCCTGAATTTTTTTCATCATATTCTGCTGGCCGCCCTGGGGCGCTCCGGGAATTCTTGCTTTCATATTATTCTCCTTGATTGAACTTATCTATTTTATTTTTTAATGAACTGAGAGGACTGTTTTCCTCTTTTT
The DNA here is from genome assembly GCA_017519685.1 of Clostridia bacterium. Classification (GTDB taxonomy): domain Bacteria; phylum Bacillota; class Clostridia; order Oscillospirales; family Acutalibacteraceae; genus CAG-177. Next base: position 5,277 of record JAFWRV010000220.1, on the reverse strand, counting down.
CGTTTACGGAGCTGTTTTTACCCGTATATTTAACCGCGATTTTCGGCTTCTTTCCGGTGACGGTAAAAATCGCTCTCATAAGCTCGACGTAATGTGTGCGGTTGTCCGATTCAATGAAATCGGTCAAAGTGGGATTATCTGTATAAATAATTATTCTTCCGTTTACGACAGACGCCGACGAACCGGAAAGGATTCCGAACAGCGGAAGATCGAATGTCATCAGTTTTTCGAGAACTTCAGCCCAGTCAATGAACTCTCCGTCGGGAAGGCCGGGGAATGACGGGACCGAGGGCTCCGGAGGCAAAGCGGGCTCCGCTTTAACAGGAGCGGCGGCCGGAGCGGGAGCGGGTTTCTCCTCGGGTTCCGGAGCGGCAGGCTGTTCTTTTACCGGAGTTTTTTCGGGAGCGGGTGGCTCGGGAGACTGAACGGCTTCGCCGTTTCTCAGTGAAGCGATTGCCTTTTCGAGCGCGGAAACTCTGTTTTCCAGGTCTTCCGATACGGCGGCGATTCCGCTGCCGGAGCCGCACATTTTGATAACAGCCGCTTCAAACTGAATTTTTTTATTGATTGAATTTCTCAGAACAGAAGAAGTCTGTGAGAGAATATCTATACATTCGAGAATTTTGGAAAGTCTGAATTTTGCGGCTTCATCCTTATATTTCCGAAGCTCGGATTTTGAGCAGATAATGAGATTTTCACAGTTGTTGACACTGAACGCTACCATCAGATTTCTGAAATGCTCGGCAAGGCGGGCGCAGATTCTGTCAACGTCACAGTAGCCGTTATAAAGATTCTCAACGAGCTTCAGCGCACTTGAATAATCCTTTTTTGAAATACAGTCGGAGAATTCAAACATCTGCGAATTGCCGGCAATTCCGGTGACGTCGCTGACTGTGTTTTCGTCAATGTTTTCCGAAACGGAAAGGCAGCGGTCGAGAATTGACACGGCGTCTCTCATTCCGCCGTCGGCAATGTTTGCGATAAGCGTCGCCGCTTCTTCGCTCAGGGTGATGTTTTCTCCTTTTGCTATATCGGAAAGCCGTCTGATTATTTCTTCCGGTGTTATTCTGTTGAAATCAAATCTCTGACACCTGGAAAGAATGGTTGACGGCAGTTTGTGAACTTCGGTTGTCGCGAGAATGAATATAACATGGGCGGGAGGTTCTTCAAGCGTTTTGAGCAGGGCATTGAAAGCGCTGGTCGAAAGCATGTGAACCTCGTCGATAATATATACTCTGTATTTTGCGGTTGAGGGAGTGAAATTTGCCTCCTCGCGCAAATCCCTGATATTTTCAACGCTGTTGTTTGAAGCGGCGTCGATTTCTATAACGTCAAGGACAGAGCCGTTGTTTATTCCCCTGCAGATTTCACATTCGTTACAGGGATTGCCGTTAACCGGATTCAGGCAGTTTACCGCCTTTGCAAGAATCTTCGCGCATGAGGTTTTTCCCGTTCCTCTTGACCCGGTGAAAAGATAGGCATGAGAGATTCTTCCGGTCGAAAGCTCATTTCTCAGAGTTTTTGTGACATGGGGCTGACCGTAAACTTCATCAAATGTTGACGGCCTCCATTTTCTGTACAGCGCCTGATACATTACGGTCTCCCCCCTTTTAAATAAAACTTTCCCTTGATCATATGGCGGCAGGCAGACTGTGGCGCACAAGACTGACCGCTTAATGCTGCTCGGTTCACCCGCCTGACATGGTTCACAGCGTCCTGTCGCACAGGACCCACACGCCACATGATCAAAGGAAAGCTCCTTAATCTTTATTATTATAATATATATTTTCATTAATATCAAGTAAAAATTTCCGTTTTATGAAAATTTCGGAATTAATTTGATTTATATTTCCGCTTATGATATTATTTTAGCACGGGAGGCGTAAATATGACTGAAAAATTATACCGTCTTGATACATATATAAAAGAATTTTCCGCCGATGTTCTGTCCTGCAGGCAGGACGGAAAAAAATTTGAAGTTATTCTCGACAGAACGGCGTTTTTCCCCGAGGGCGGAGGACAGCCCGGCGACAGAGGATATATCGGAGAAGCAAAGGTTCTGGATACCGTTGAAAAAGACGGAGAAATCACGCATATCTGCGACAGGGAAGTCAGCGGAAAATGCGAGTGCCGTCTTGACTGGGATTTCCGTTTCGGCAATATGCAGCAGCATACCGGAGAGCATATTTTCTCGGGTTTTATCCATCGGATAACAGGCCTTGACAATGTCGGATTTCATATGGGTGAAAACGAGGTTACGGTTGATTTCAACGGCGCGATAACAGAGGAGCAGCTTATCGAAGCGGAGGAACGGGCAAACAGGGCGATATATGAAAACATCGAAATCGAAGAAATATATCCGAGTGACAGCGAGCTTTCGTCTTATGATTACAGAAGCAAAAAAGAGATTTACGGTCAGGTGCGCCTGATAAAAATCGAGGGAGCGGATCTTTGCGCCTGCTGCGGAACTCATACAAAGAGAACGGGCGAGGTCGGGATAATCAAGGTCGTTTCGTTTATGAACTATAAACAGGGACTCAGAATAACTCTCAGAATCGGTCATAAAGCGCTGCTTGATTACCGTGAAAAGAACAATTCGGTGGCAATGATTTCCGCTTCGCTTTGCGCAAAGACGGGAGAAGTTGCCGACGCGGTCGAAAAGCTCAAGGAAAAGCAGAAGGAAACCGCGTACAGATCGGTTGAAATCAAAAGAGAACTTTTTGCCCTTAAATGCGCCGAGGTTACAGAGGAATTTCCCGTCGTTTTTGACGGCTCGGGAAACGCCGATGACGCGAGAGAGCTTGCCGTCATTCTTTCGGATAAAACGGGAACGGCATACGCGTTTTCGGGTAATGACGAAAACGGATATAAATACGCAGTCGTTTCAGTAAGCGAAGACGTCAGGGAAACAGGCAAAAAAATAAACGCCGCGCTCTCGGGGAGAGGCGGCGGAAAACCCGAATGCGTAATGGGTTCGGTTTCTGCGAAAAAAGAAGAAATAATAAAGTTTTTCAAACAGTGATATCCGCGAAAACGGCATTGACATATTCCGAAAGTTTAACGGGTGACAATCCAATCATAAGACCTCTCTGACCGCCGCTGACAAAGATTTTGTCGGATAAAACGGCGGTCTCGTCTATTGCCGTCGGAAAATGCTTTTTCATTCCTATCGGCGAACAGCCGCCGCGGATATAACCGGTGACCTTCAGCAGGTCTTTGACGTGAAGCATCTCAACCTTCTTTTCGCCGAAAACCTTCGCGGCTTTTTTAAGATCGAGTTCCTCACAGACCGGAATACAGCAGACGGCGTAGCCGTTTTTCTCACCCGAAATGACAAGGGTTTTGAATACAATATCCTTGTCCTTCCCGGTTTTTCTGACTACCGACGCGCCCGAAAGGTCGCTTTCGTCAACGGGATATTCGAGTGTTTCATATTCTGTTTTTGCCGCCTCAAGCAGGCGCATTACATTGGTTTTTGTCATACCTTTGAAATCCTGAATGTGAATGAATATCCCTTGCCGCTCTTGAGTTTATAGGGCTCGTGAAGATAGGCGCAGCCGGGCATATCTCCTCCCACGCCTCTTTCTGCGGCGTCAAGACAGAGTGTCAGATAAGGATCCTTCTCAAGCTCGAAAAGATGCTTTGCTTTATCAATCTTTTCGGGTGAGTAGCAGCCGAGATTGAAGCCGAACGGAATATCCATCGCGTCAATTCTTATACCGCTGCCGCCGTTATCGGTTATGACCAGATTTCTGACATCGGTGCGGTGGCCGTTTTCCTGGGGTCTCATATATCTGTGCTCAAGCTCGTCCGCCTTCATCTTGTGATCTGCGATTCTCGCGCCGGTTTTTCTGTCACAGTAGTTTTCCTGCGGACCTCTGCCGTACCATTCAACATTTTCGAGAGAATTGATAATTCCCATTCTGACGCCGACCTTGAGCATCGGAATCAGCAGACCCGCCGCCGAGTGAGATATTGTAACATCTCCGTCGGGGGAGAAAAGATAAACGGTTGAAACTCCGGAAACAAACGGAGCGTTCCAGGATACTTTAACCTCAACGCCCGAAGGAGTTGAAGCCGCTCTGACAGATGAGGCGACGGTTTGCGCGGTGCTGCGTTTCCACTGATAGAGCGGATGCACGCCCGAAATAAAGGGAGTGAAATTAATGTAGCCGATATCGTTATCGGTAAGAGGACGGAAGAAATCAGGTCTCAGCGGCGCGGAAAGCATTTCTTTTCCGTCATACTCGAGAGAAGAGAGCGCGCCGTTTTTGATATACGCCGTGAATTTGTCGCCGACTATCCTGACGGATTTGCGTTCAAGTTTATATTTGAGTTCACCGACTGCCGGCTTAACAGCGGCGGCGGTTTTTTCTCTTATTATAATCTGTGAGAAGCTCTGCTCAAAGCCGGCTTTCGCCCAGGGCTTGTCTTTATTGAGAATGAACGAAACAGTGAGAATGAGTTCCCCGTCGGGATATTTTGACGCTTTGTAAGGAAGAACGACGGTTTCCTCGGTCATGGGAGCGAGAACAAGATTGTCAACCGTTCCCTTTTCAGCTTCTTTGCCGTCAACGGTAAGCGACCAGGCAAAGTCGTAATCGGAGGTATCAATAAAATAGTTCTTGTTTCTGATTGTTACTCTGCCGTTTGCCGCGTCGGCATCTGCCGCCTCGAGAGAGGCGTAAACTTTTTTGACCTCATAATATGAGGGATGGGGGATTCTGTCGGCGCCGATAATACCGTTGGCGCAGAAATAATAACTTGTGTTTCCCTCGTCAAAGTCACCGCCGTAAAGCCATTTTTCCGTTCCGTTTTCAACCTTGCGGATGCTCTGGTCAACATAGTCCCAGATAAAACCGCCCGCCATGTGGTCGTATTTCTCGAAATCGTCAACATATTCCTTGAAGTTTCCGAGACTGTTTTCCATCGCGTGGGCGTATTCGCAGTAAATAACGGGATGAGTCGCGTAAACCGACTGAGGAACGGGTTTGTTATCCGCGGCGAGAGTGTTTGCCACGTTGTCATAAAGAGAGGTTTTGATTTCCTGCTGATTTCTGAGCTTATCGACTATTGACTCAACCGGGTACATACGGCTGATGAAATCCGATTTTGTGAAATCAAAGTCACCTTCATAGTGAATCGGTCTTGAATTGTCAAGAGCGAGAATGGCGTTTCTTTCGTGCATGAAATTCAGGCCGTCGCCCGCCTCGTTGCCGAGTGACCAGAAGCAGATACAGGCGTGGCTTCTGTCACGCAGAACCATACGCCTTGCGC
>JAFWRV010000219.1 GCA_017519685.1 Clostridia bacterium | reverse complement strand
AGCCTTAAAATGATTATTAAAAAATCTATCTTGTATCAGGAATCGCAAAACTAATTATCACATCAGGCAAGTTCTTGTGTCGCCATTTTTAACAATCCCGTAGCTACCAAAATAATGGCCTTAGCTACCAAATTAGCTACCAAATTTGGTAGCTAAAACGATGTTGCAGTGGTTTTAACTGAATCGGGCCAAAAAGTGATAAAAATGTCTAGAGGCCTTATTTATCAATAGTTCTGGCATTTAATCTTGAAACCGTCTGACGCCTTTTGACACCATTTGAAACCTATTTTTATAGCCTGGGGGTCAAGAGGCCGTGAGTTCAAGTCTCGCCACTCGGACCATAAAAGACCTGAAGCATTTGCTTCAGGTCTTTTATCATTCTAGTTTGGAGAAGAACTCACGGCCTCAACAAGATATGGGGTCCCCGAAAAGCCAATCAGGCTTTTCGGGGAAAGGAGGAGCAGCGTAGAGAGTGAGAGCTCGCGTGAGCAAAGGATTTCAAGGCGCGGGCGTGAACGGGGCGAAGCATGCGACGACGCAGTTCAAGTCTCGCCACTCGGACCATGAATAAACATCCACCCGTTTTACGGGTGGATGTTTATTTATTATAATTTTCTTTACTGATTATTTATGTTGAAAAAAGAGACAATCTTCTGAAAAAGATTTCTGAAGGACTCGGCAATATCAGCAAAAAACCTTTTGACTCTGCCGAGAAAACTTGTATCCTCCGGTGCGGGTTCTGTAGCGCTGAACGGTAAACCGCTGCCTTCGGCATCACTCTGAGCTTTACTCCCGCCCGGAGCATAAACGGTAAGCCACTGATATGCTTTGAGATTTGTTTCTTCGCCGACGGTCATATTTGTCAGTCGATCACTGATATCAATGGCATACTCCATATCGGAAATCATCGTATCAAGCTCAGAATCACGCCTAAGATATTGATAATCATCTTCTGTTACAAGAGTATAAACTTCATCTGCGCTCTTATAATCAGTTGAAAAAACATCGTTAATCTGCGTGATACAAAGCTCCGCACATTCATCAAGAGTTTCGTAATTGACAGAATTTCTCTTATTGAAATCTGTTAAAAACTCCTCGGTTTCTATACCGGTCATTTCATTTTGAATTTCAAGCAGAGTTCCGAGATCATAAACAGGATTTATCCTGTCTTCAAGGTTTATCCAGTCCGATGCATGCTTTACACTCGCTCTTATACCATCATCTATTGTTGCGTAAGGCTTTGCACCGGGAACATAGGCAGAAACGCGAATCCCATCTTTTAAAGAGAGTGTTCTGCTTTTCACGGTCAGGGACTCTGAAAACTCGGCAATAATAGCTGAGTTGCCGATTTTTTCGAGTGTTGAAGGCAAAATTACGGTGCGGGGGTAAATATCATCAAATTCATATTCGGGAATTTCTGTAATTCCTTCTTCAATGACAAGTTTTTTTACAAAATTATATCTGAATTCAACTATTTCGGCATATCCAAAATCTTCGGTAAGCTCAGATATCTTGTCATTTACCTGCCATGAGATACAATTCAATTTATTGACACTGACAGTGCCGTCTTCATCGGTTTCAACCTCGGAATCATCCACTATAGGTCCGTTTCCTCTGACTGTCAATGTGCCGTCTTCCGTCAAATCCCAGGTAATGCCGTCGCCGGCAGTGCCGGAACAAATTAATGCCGTATCATCCGCATAAGCGATCTGAACAGCAGAAAACATCATTATCATTGCAATAACAATAGTAATTATCCTTTTCATCAGATTAACTCCTCCGACTGTTTTTTTCTATTATATCATATAATCCGAATTTTACAACGAAAAAATATCAAAATAATATATATACACTT
>JAFWRV010000022.1 GCA_017519685.1 Clostridia bacterium | reverse complement strand
CCCTGAGTCTGTTCTCATCCGCCTTTGAATAATTCTCAAAGCAGAGACTCTTTTTGACATAATAGTTTTCATCCATTGAATCACAGCCGGGGTCATAGGAAAACTGAAAATGATTAATTCCGATTGCCTCGTCGCTGAGATTAAAATATGTGTAAAGCTTCACGCCGTCTTTTGAATTGCTGACGGGATCGTCCCAGGTGCAGTCAAGGTGATAGTAATCATTATTGATTTTAACGATATTCCACATGTGCTCACCGGGCTTTTCCCCGTTGCCCTGAGCGGTTCCGCTGATAAGCGCGGACTCTATTCCGACCTTGTCGAATATATATTTCGCCGCTTTCGAATATCCTTCGCACGCCGCTTTTCCGTTTACAAGGCAGCCGTAGGCGGAGGAATAATTGAAATCGTTGTCTTCAAGTTTATATGAGCAGTGGCTCACGATATAATCGTGAATTTCCAGCTCGGTCTGCCACTGATCGTTCTTATCCGTAAGCTGGGAAATTACCATATCGCGCTTGAGTTTGAGCTCGGAGTTCTTACGGTCGTATTCCTCTTTTGTCATAATGTACTCAAAAGAAATGAAATCGTTCCAGAGTTCCGCCTTGAGAGAACATTTCCTTCCTAGGAAGAACAAATCGGGATTGTCATTCAGAAGCGCTTTGAAAACCTCGTCGAGTTCGCCGGAAGTAAGGTCCGGAACAAGTATCTTTTCCGGCAGGTCGTAAATTGACTCGAGCATGAGATTATATGCCTGCTTTTCAACATTTGACAGCTCGTAATAATAAGTTTTGTAAGGACTGCCGTTGATGCTCGGCTTTTCATCTCCCAGATACTTGTTTATCAGCGGCATCTGCAAATCCGGGAACTCCGTATGAAGTTCTTTTATCGCGATGCCGAAAAATATCACGGCAAGCACAATCAGGATTATTCTTGTCTTTTTATTCATCTGTTATCCTCATTTGGTAATCTGAGCGGGCTTTTCCGCAATGCTGACACTCTTTACTCCGGCACTGAACATGCCGTTTATGAATTCCCTGTCGGCGGAATAACTGACAACCGTAATATCCGAAAGCAGAAGATTCGCTATCCTGGCAAATATGCTGTCTATTCTGTCCGCCTTTTTAGGAGTAACGGTGTTTTTGAGAATTTCCGCCATTGCTTCCGCCCGTATTTTACGGGTATCGCCCTGCATAAAGTTTGTGTAAACAAGATATTTATAAAGCGTGTCGCCCTTGAGATCATTCTCGCCTTTTCCGAGAATGAGATTGAAATCCTTGTTATAATTAATCGGCTCGTCAATGTCAACGGTAACGGCGCCGAGATGGTTTATCATCTGCCTGAAGTTCGCAGAATCGGAACCGATGTATGAAACGGTTTTAACTCCGCACAGAGAATCTACCGCCTCACGAAGCCCTTCAACATCATAAAGGGAGAATATTTCGCCGAGGGAATGGTATTCGCCTTTGTATTCGACGGTGTCGTCAATTGACGGGGAATAAACCGTATATTTCCCCTGCGGCAGACGGATACCGACCACCCATATCAGTTCAAGCTGCCCGGATTCTGAATCCTTGCACCAGAAAAGATAATATCTCTCACCCCTGACGCTGCCGACAGTCCCGTCGCCGGGCGAAGAAGCCGCCCGCGCGTCGCCTAAGGCGGAGGACTGCATATCAGTGCCGCCGTCCGAAAAAATGCTGTACGCCGAAAAAGCGGCAATGCCGGCGAGAGCCAGGGCAATAACTGCAATCAGCAATATTCTGTTGTTACGGATTGTCTTCCGTTCTGTACGGAATGTGACATTTTTACTCATTATCAATCACAACTTAAATAAAGAATAGCCGCCGTTTCCGGCTCGAGATAAAGGTCTCTGCCGCTGACCTTCTGACCGGTCAGGGAGATAAATCCCTCTTCGGGGAGGCAGTAAGTAATCGCGTTTTCGTTTCTGTTGGCAACGGTAATTATTTTCTCGCCCCTGCCGCATCTTTCATAAGCTACACAGCCGAGCATATCCGAAACCGGGACAAAATCCCCGTCAATGAAAACGGGATGCTCGCGTCTGATTTTGCCGAGAAGACGGTAATGGGACAGCAGTTCCTTATCCTCCATTCCCCACGGATAGCATCCGCGGTTGAACGGATCGACTCCGCCTGTAATACCCGCCTCGTCGCCGTAATAAATGCTCGGCACTCCGGGAAGAGTGAACTGCATTGAAGAAATGAGCTTCAGAAGTCTTTTTCCCCTTGCTTTTTCTTCATTTGTCATTTCTCCCCTGTATCTGTTTATGCTGTCGCTTTCAAAGCCGTCAAGTGTTCCGAGTCTGTTCATAACACGGCAGGTATCGTGTGTACCTATATGATTCATAAGGCAGTCCACAACGCACTTGGGGTAGTTTTCGCATATTTCGCTGATTTTATCATTGAATCCTTCTGCAGTTCCGTTGATGCCGAATAAAAGCAGCGCGTCCGCGAAAGGATAGTTCATTACGGAGTCAAGCTGTCTTCCGGTAAGATACCGTCTGCGCTTACCGTAACTTATCTTGTTTGAAGCGTCTTCCCAGACTTCTCCGATTACCGGCGCTTCCGGGTCCTGCTCCTTAACGGTTTCGCGAAGGGAATCAAGAAACTTGTCGGGAAGCTCGTCGGCAACGTCAAGCCGCCAGCCGCCGGCTCCGAGTTTCTGCCATTTTTTGAGAACCGACCCGATATACTCTATAAAGCTGTCGCATTCTTCATCGATTTCGGGAAGAATATCCACGCCCCACCAGCAGTCATATTTTTCCGGATAATCGGTAAATCTGTACCATCCGGTGTAAGGCGAGTTTTTATCGTTAAAAGCGCCGCCGGCGCCGAACGTTCCGTTTTTGTTGAAATATTTACTGTCCGCTCCGGTGTGACTGAACACACCGTCGAGAATGATTCTGATTCCGAGCTTCCCCGCTTTTTTACAGAGGGTAGAAAAATCCCTTTCCGTTCCGAGGAGCGTATCGATTTTTTCATAGTCCGCCGTATCGTAACGGTGATTGGACTGCGCGAGAAAAATGGGATTGAGATAAATGTACCCTGTACCGAGGGACGCGATATAATCAAGCTTGCTTGTTATTCCGGCAATATCTCCGCCGAAAAAATCATACTCGGTTATTTTACCCGAAGCATCGGGCATCCAGTCGGGAGCGCCTCCCCAGTCGGTACGGAGCTTGCGCCTGAAAACATCTTTTTTCTTTTCTTTTCCCGAAAAGCAGAATCTGTCGGGAAAAATCTGATATATAACCGAACCTTTCAGACCGTCGGGAGTGGTGAAATTTTTATCGTAAACCGTCAACTGAAAATCCGCTCCGCTTGCGGAAATACGGCCTGTCGAGCCGTCGAAACGGCTGATTTCATTGACGCTGAAATCATTGTACAGAACAAATCTGTAATAATAAAGCCCCGTTTTATCCGGAGTGAAGGAAACTCTCCACCATTCTTCGCTGTCTCCTTCCATTCTCTCCCACTGCATCGTATAATCTTTACTGTCTTCACCGTCAAAGTGAATTCGCAGAGCGCATCCGGTACACATGAAATTTCTCGGGAGCACTATTCTGAAAACTGTTTCGGTTCCCGGAGTCACTGCGCCGAAAGGTGATTTATGATAAGTCAGCCGGGAATTGTAAGGGATGAAATCCATTGTGTAAATGCCTCCGGATTATAATGAATGAACGCGGGTATTTCGGTAAACCTGATAAGAACATCGGTGATGAAAAATCCTATATAAATCAGGATGATTATACATATCGCCGCAAGAATGAAACCGAAGATTTTTTTGCCCCTCAGTTTATCCTCGTAGTTTGTTCCCGGTCCGTATTTTGAGGAAAATCCGGTGATACTGTCTCTTTCGGAGGGTCTTATTGTTTTTTTGATTTTTCCTGTTTTCATACCTCGGACCTCTAATCAGAAAATCTGGGTTCCCGTGAAGCCGACAAACCCGAGTGAAATCATCGCGACATAAAAGAACATAGCGGGAGTTCCTTTGAACACACGGGGAATACGGTCGTTCTTTTCAATGGCTCTCGCCCCGCTTCCTATAAGAGCCGCCGCAAGGATAAACGCGAAGCCCGCTCCGAGCCCCGAGCCGATGCTGTCGGCAAGAGAATAAGCAGCGGAGTCGTTGATATAGGGAACGGCAAAAACGAGGGTGTTAAGCGCGGCAATGCCGAGAATGCCCATTGTTTCTTTGTCACCGGTAATAATATTGACCACCCAGGCGACAATGAAATATACGCCCGTAAGCACTCCGCCGTAAATCAGCGCTCTGATTGCGTGTGAGTATCCTCCGACATGAACGGAAACCAGATAACAGAGAACACTTGTAACGGTAGAGAATCCGGATATCATTACCGCGAGTTTGATAAACGTATTGGGTCTCGGCGATATTCTCATCGCTTCGCTCATACCGAGTCCTGAACTCATGACAAGATTCTGGACAAACACGGTATATAATGCAGTAATCAGAAGATCGGAAATAACTTTCATTCGCTGTCACCTCCGCCGCCTGTAAGAGATTTGAGAAATTCGTCGGTTGACGAAAGAATACGGTCAATATCGTCATAGTCGGCAATATTGAGCTCAACCTGCTCGGGAATCTCCTCGGTCTCAACTCCTATATCCGTTTCAAGCGGCTGCTTTTCCGCGTGAGCGGTATCCGGCTTTCTGTGTGACGGAGTCCTGAATATCAGTTTGAGGAAAGAGGCAAAAAAACCGAGCAGAATCAGACAGCCGAACGGCATGGCAAATCCGCTGATTCTGAATGACGAAAGTTTAGTGCCGGCTATACTGCCGCTGCCGATTATTTCCCTGATTATTCCGCAGATTATAAGCACCGCGGAGGTACCAAGAGCGGCGGACAGCGCGTCGTTGACGGCGCTTCTGACATCGTGCTTTACCGCGTAGGTTTCGCAATGGACCGCCGTAACGGAATTTACCGCGGTAAGCGGAAGAATAATTTTCATTCCGAGACTGAGCTCGATAAATGTCCTGTTCTCAATGAACCAGAGAACCGGGCAGCAGATACCGGCAAGACCGATAACAAGATAAACTGCAATACGGATGTATCGCGGCACTTTTTTCAGAAACGCGCTCGCTATGAAGCAGCAGACAATCAGATTGGCAGCAAGTACAACGGAAATAAAGAACGCGTCTTTAAGCGCCGATGTGCCCGCGACGGCGGTGCAGATGCCGACACACTGGAAAAGAACCGGATTGTTGAGCACGGAACCGGTGAGGAAAGATTTGTTTTTATCACTCATCCGCCTTTACCTCCCTTCCCTTTCCGGGTGCGGAAATAAAGTCAATTACCCTGCCGGTCAGTATATCAAGAAGCGGTGTGAAAGCGTTGGCAAGCAGAACGGCGAAGCATACCGGCTCCTCAAAAGCGCCGAGATGCCTCATAACCATGCAGATTATGCCGCAGAACACGCCGTAAACTATCTTATTGGGTTTATGCTTCGGAAGCGTTGAGTAATCGGTAATCAGAAATACCGAAGCGAACATAAGCGAGCCCGAGCAGAATTCGAGCACGGCGCCGACAAATCTCGAGCCGTTTGTTCTGCTGAATACGAGCGAAAACACAAGGCAGGCGCCGAGAAATCCGGCAGTTGAAAGCAGCGCCGATTTTCTGCGGATAAGCAGAAACACGATACAACCGATGAAAATCAGAATGCACCCGCATCCCATCGGGCCGTAAACATTGCCTGTAATCAGATCGAGAAAATTGATTGAATTCAGTCTGACAGCGCCGCCGGACTGAAGGACGGAACCCACAGAGGAAGTTATCATATAATCCCTTCCGGTACTGTAAGTAAAAACCGGATCCCTGAAGCAGACAGCGACAAAGGCAAAGCCCGCCGCCGCCGGAACAAACGGGACTCTCATTCCTCCGCCGAACGGTATTTTCAGCACAAGAATCGCAAAAGAACAGGCAAGCACCGGAACATAAAGCGGTATATCCGCCGGAAGCATCAGGGCAATCATCAGCCCGGTGCAAAGCGCGCTGAGGTCGGCGGCAAAATACTGCCTGTAAATTATTATACTCGCAAAGAAATCGCACAGCACACAGGTGACCGCGCTTATAAGTAAAACATAGACCGCTTTCATTCCGTGATACCAGATTGACATCAGGCACGGAAAGATAAGCATGAGCAGATAGTCGCCGAAGATGCGTTGCGACTTCACGCTGCTGTTTTTATTTTCGGATGCCAGAACGCATCACCTCCGACAGAGAATCATTTCTCCGCATTTTTTCTGAGCGTCATAATGGCGTCTGCCGCGTTTTCCGCTCTGAAAACGGCACTGCCGGCGACAAAAACATTTGCCCCCGCCTGAGCGGCCGTTACCACCGTTTTATCGTTGATGCCGCCGTCAACCTGTATATCGATATCAATACCGAGACGGTCGGCCTCACGGCGGATTTCACTGACTTTATCCATCGTTTCAAACATAAACGACTGTCCGCCGAAACCGGGCTCAACGGTCATGACAAGTATCATATCCGCTTTTCCGAGATACGGAAAAACCGCTGACGCGGGTGTGGCGGGTTTGATACTGATACCCGCTTTGATTCCGAGTGAATGTATCTTCTCAACCGTTTCGTCCGCGCCGGAATCACTCTCAATATGAAAAGTAATGATGTCGGCTCCCGCCTTGGCGAAATCGTCAATATAACGGAGCGGCTCGCTTATCATAAGATGCACGTCGAAAGGAAGCTTGACTCTGCCGCGTATTGACGCGATTACCGGAGCGCCGAAACTGATATTGGAAACAAAATGACCGTCCATAACATCAAGATGAAGCCAGTCGGCGCCGCATTTTTCCATCCTTTCCGCCTCGTCTCCGAGACGGGAAAAATCACTTGCGAGGACCGAAGGAGAAATTTTAATCATATACGCATTCCTTTCAGACAGATTGATTATTTATTATAACATAATAAGGGAAACAGGTCAACATCGGGAAATTCATCCCTCGGCCCTGTGCCATTTCACTCCGAGAGGAGTATCCTCGATGATAATACCCTTCGCCTTGAGTTCGTCGCGGATTCTGTCCGCTTCCGCACAGTTTTTCTCTTTTCTCGCCCGGGTT
>JAFWRV010000218.1 GCA_017519685.1 Clostridia bacterium | reverse complement strand
CCTCAATGTCAACGGAAGTCGGCAAAAAGATTCTTGCCGCCCATCCCGGAACAACCGGAAGTCTCGGCTGTGCGATTTCCGAAGCCGTTGAAGTCGCGACAACCACACCCGGTAACAGATATGTTCTCGGAAGCGTTCTCAATCAGGTGCTTCTTCATCAGAGCATCATAGGTCTTGAAACCGAAGCGGCTCTTAAAAAATATGACATCAAGCCCGACATCATCATCGGCTGCGCAGGCGGCGGTTCAAACCTCGGCGGTCTTATCGCGCCGTTTATGAGAGATAAGATTCAGGGCAAACTCGACTGCAGAATCATCGCTGTTGAACCGAAATCCTGCCCGAGTTTTACAAGAGGCAAATACGCCTATGACTTCTGTGACACAGGTATGGTATGTCCTCTTGCGAAGATGTACACGCTCGGCAGCAATTTCATTCCCGCTCCCAACCACGCAGGCGGTCTGAGATATCACGGAATGAGTTCTGTTCTTTCTCAGCTCTACGCAGACGGTCTTATGGAAGCTGTATCCGTTCCTCAGACAGAGGTCTTTGCTGCCGCGGAACAGTTCGCCCGCGTTGAAGGAACTCTTCCCGCGCCCGAAAGCTCACACGCTATCAAAGCTGCAATCGATGAGGCAATCAAGTGCCGTGAAACAGGCGAAGCAAAGACCATCGTTTTCGGCCTTACCGGAACAGGTTACTTTGATATGGTTGCTTATGAAAAATATCATGACGGCAAGATGGAAGACTATATTCCCACCGATGAGGAACTTCAGGCAAGCTTAGCCGGTCTTCCCGTTATAGACTGATAATTCCACTCCGGCAGAAAGAAAAATCTTTCTGCCGGATTTTTTTGTTGAAATACACATTTATATAATGTAATATATATTTATATCTAAATGAGGCGGTGAATAAAATGGCCGAAAACAGAATATATGTCGCTATCGATCTGAAGTCATTTTATGCTTCCGTCGAATGCGTTGAAAGAAATCTTGACCCGCTTGATGCCAATCTTGTTGTTGCCGACCCTTCAAGAACTGAGAAAACCATCTGCCTTGCCGTTTCTCCCTCGCTTAAGGCATACGGTATTCCCGGAAGACCAAGACTGTTTGAAGCGGTTCAGAAAATAAAAGAAATAAACAATATCAGAAAATCAAAAGCGCCGGGTCACAGGTTTTCCGGTGTTTCTTACCTTGCAAGTGAACTTTCCGCCAATCCTTCTCTTGAACTCGACTGCGTTATTGCTCCGCCTCAGATGGCAAAATATATGGATATAAGCACAAAAATCTTCAGCATATATATGAAATATATTTCCGCCGAAGATATTCATGTATATTCCATTGATGAAGTGTTTATGGATGTTACCGATTATCTTAAAACATATAATATGACAGCAAGAGAACTGACGATTATGATGATCAGGGATGTTCTGTCGCAGACAGGTATAACGGCAACCGCCGGCATAGGCACTAATATGTATCTTTGCAAGATAGCTATGGACATTGAAGCCAAGCATATTCCGCCCGACAAAGACGGAGTGAGAATAGCCGAGCTTGATGAAATGAGTTACAGGAGAAATCTCTGGGATCACAGACCGCTGACGGATTTCTGGCGAATAGGAAGAGGTTATTCAGCAAAACTTGAGAACCTCGGTTTATACACTATGGGAGATATAGCCCGGTTTTCACTGACAAACTCCGAATTGCTCTATAAAATATTCGGAATCAATGGCGAATTACTGATAGACCATGCCTGGGGATGGGAGCCGACGGGCATCTCCGATATTAAGAATTATCATACCGAAAACAACAGTCTGAGTTCGGGTCAGGTTTTGCCCCGTCCTTACTCATACGAAAGCGCGTCTCTGGTTGTCAGGGAAATGGCTGATAATTTAGCGCTCGACCTTGTGGAAAAGCGTCTGGTTACCGACCAGATAGTTCTTACCGTCTGCTATGACAGTTCAGCGGCAAAGAACTACACCGGAGAGCTTGACACCGATCACTACGGCAGAATTGTCCCCAAGGATGCCCACGGTTCATTCAATCTCGGAAAACAGACTTCGTCATCCGCGTTAATCATCAAGGCGGCTGAAACCCTGTATGAGAAAAATGTCAACAGCAAGCTGCCGGTAAGACGAATATATATAGTGGCAAACCATGTTTTGCCGGAAAAATCCGTCAATAACGAACCGCAGTATGAGCAGATTAATTTCTTTACGAATTATGAGGA
Organism: Clostridia bacterium; assembly: GCA_017519685.1. Classification (GTDB taxonomy): domain Bacteria; phylum Bacillota; class Clostridia; order Oscillospirales; family Acutalibacteraceae; genus CAG-177. Next base: position 3,891 of record JAFWRV010000218.1, on the reverse strand, counting down.
AAACGATAAAAAACTCGAAGAAGAAAAAAACGCTCTCAATAAAGGAAGGAAAATGCAGGAAGCTATCATTTCCATAAAAAACAGATTCGGCAAAAATTCAATTCTCAAAGGTATGGATTATGAAAGCGACGCCACCGCAAGAGAAAGAAACAGTCAGGTCGGAGGACACAAGGCATGAGCGATAATTATGACGATATTATAAATCTCCTTCATTTTTCTTCCGCTTCAAGACCGCACATGTCGCTTCATGACAGGGCGGCGCAATTTGCCCCGTTTAAAGCGTTGACAGGATATGAGGACTCCATATACGAATCGGAAAGAAGAACTGACAGAAAGCTTGAACTCAGTGACTTACAGAATCAGACGCTCAACAACAGTCTGAATAAGCTTGAAAGCGTTATCGCGTTTCTGCCCGAGATATGCGTGGAATTCTTCATTCCCGACAGCAAAAAAGAAGGCGGAGCCTATGTTAAATACACAGGTAATCTCCGCCTGATAGACAGGGTTAATAAAAAGCTGATTTTTTCCGACGGATTCACGGTAAATCTCGATGACATTTTTACCGTTGAAAGTGATTATCTGACTCCGCAGGAATAATCTTATAAAGACAAAACAAGGGACCGTCCCGAAGGACGGTCCCGGTTTTATTTAATCAGGGATTTGAGGGATCGAAGGTGACTTCTTCAAGTTTATGGAACAGCCACTTGAAGAATGCGATAATTCTCTTGAAGATTCCTCTGTCAACTTCAATAGTGACTTCCTTGGCAACTTCATTACCTTCCGCATCTTTAACAATATTTCCGCTTTCGTCAATAAACGCGAACTTATAGGTTGCCGTTTCTTTCAGCTCGCCGAGTTCCGCCTCAAGTCTGAGGTTGGTTCCTTCGGCAATCTTCTCGTCGCCTTTGAAGAGAGCAATCTTATAATCTTCGGTTGTACGGCTGGATGTTGCTACGAGAGTGACCTTTGTTCTGTAATCAACCTTCTGATTATCGGGAACAAGGATGGCTCCGAATGCTGCATAATGAACATCAGTGTCAGTACCGGTGCCCGCGTTATGAGTTGCGGTATAGGGCTTGGTTCTTGTGTCTGTTACATCGCAACGTGTGCATTTTGCGGTTTCGGTTCCGTCTTTATCCTCGGTAGCGTCATTGTTATAGACATAATCCTTGAAGTTATGACCGAGAGCAAGAATCTTATCGGTATATGAATCACCGCAGCGTGAGCAAGTATAAGTTGCGCTGCCGTTAGCTGTACAGGTAGGTCTCTTAATCTTGAGATCATATTTATGTCCGAGAGCCTCAAGGTCAACATGGGTTCTGCTGAGTTCTGTGCCGCAGATTGAACACTTCACTACGCTGTCAAATTCGCCTGCTTCCGTACAGGTTGCCGCTTTCTCGTTTTCACGGATTGCGGGAGCGGCTACATGCTCGTCCTTTGCCTTGGTCTTGGTTTCTCTGTTGAGTTCAATGCCGCATACCTGACAATAGTAAACCTCGTCATAAGTACCTGCTTCGCTGCAGGAGGACACTGTCTCATTCTCTATTGTGGGTTCAAGAGTTGCAACGTGTCCGAGAGGAGGAATCAGCTTGACCGCGTCGGGATCTTCTGTGAAGTCTTCACCGCAGATTGCGCAGTAGGAAACGTCACGGTAAGTACCTGCTTTGTCACAGGTAACCTGTGTGAGAATCTCGGATTCAGACTTGATAGCCGAGTCGCCGTTTTCTCTCTTGTGATCAAACTTGGGTATAGCTGTTTCCTGTCTGCTGAGTTCTGTGCCGCAAACAGCGCATACCGTTACATCAAGTTTCTTACCGTCTTCAGTACAGGTAGCTTCTTTAAGAATCTCAGTCGGCAGTTTTTTCTCGGTGTGAGGCTGCTTTTCAACCGTGAATGTCTTCTCTGTGCCTTCCTTGACTGCTCCGCATCTCCGGCAGATAACGCCTGTCTTGTAAGATCCTGCTTCGGTGCAGGTTGAAGGTGTTCTTGAGCCGGGAACTTCCGATACGGTTTCAACTTCATTGCCGTTTTCGTCATATTCAATTGGATAATCATGTCCGAGCGCCGGAATCGGATCACCCTTTTCAAGGATTCCGTCGGGAGCTTCCGGATCGTCTGTTTCATCACAGATCGGGCAATAGGTATCCGCGGTCTGACCGGGTTCTGTACAGGTAGGATCCTTGGCGTTTTTGGTTGTAACACTTCCAATGTGCTTGTGCTCTGCCATGACCCAGTTTGCGTTGAATTTTACATCTTTTGTGATTGTATATTTATCGCCGGCATTGTAGTCATTTGTTCCGTCGTTCCATGAACCAAATTTCTTGCCTTCGGGAGCAAGGTCCTCCGAAGGAGACGGAAGAGTGATTTTCTCACCAAGACCGGCAGACTTCGCAAGATCTGTTATTTCGCCGCCGTCCATAAATCTCGCTGTCGCGCCGATTTTAAATACATGGTTGGTATCTTCTGTGTGAAGGTCATCATAGGTCATTGCGGGAATGTTTACAGTACAGCCGCTGGTTCCGGCCACATTTGCATTTTGCATACTCTGACTGGAAACAGTGGGATCACCGATTTTGCCTTTATTAAACGTAAGCTTAAATCTGGAATTATAAAAAGTGGTCATGGTTTCTTCAAATCCGATATGACCGACTGTGCCGTAAGGAACATAATTGACTGTCTTTGATGTGTCGCCTCTGTATGTTTCACTCTGCGTTCTAACTTTAATTTTATTATAAACAACATATTCATCCTGACTATACATGGGAATACCATGCTTTTCATCAACTTCCCACAAATTCATTCTGATAATATCCCAATTGAAAATATCAGTAAAAGCCACTGCGGGACTATACTGAGTCAAGCTGACATGGTTGTAAGGTAAATTTTGCATAAAAGCGGGCCAGGTACTAAAGATTACCTCTGCATTACCTTTTCCCTGAGCTACCGGCCCTGTCGCATCATGATTGGGATTCGTATTACCGGTTGGCCAGTTTTCCGAACCCGCTACTTTATTGGCAGGATAGCCGGTATTATAAAGTCCGTCGCCGTACAAACCGTCCTCGGCTTTAACACCGATATAGCCTTTATTGCCGCTGCTCGCGGAGGATCCGTTTTTGTACCAGTCTTTTCCGTAAACATAAGTCAAATCCCCTTTGTATTTATCGGGGACAATATCAAAAACTTTTCTGTCAACCTGTATATCATTGAGCGTTGAATAGACACCGACATTGGATTTAATATAATAAACCATCAAAAGTTCATCGCCGGGCATAACATAATGGTCGGTAAGTTTCCACTGCCCGCCTTCTCGATCGGTAAAATCAGCTGTTTCGCCGTCCTTAACAGACTCATAGAACTCAAGAGCATAATAAATCCACGGTTTGGTGTAATCCTGAGACGCTCCGTATTCTGATGCAAGGTCACTGAATTGCCTGACGCCGTATTTTCTGCCGTCAGTAAATTCTTCATACCAGTGTTGACTGCCGGTTTTAGCGTTGTTCTCGTAGGTACCGAATTTCTCAGCATGTGACTTGATGCTGAAAAGCGGTGAACCGACTGAGAGAGCAATCACGGCGCTCATAACGAGAGCTGTGAAAACTTTAAATGTTTTTTTCATGATATCCTCCTTGCTATGTGTACAAAATGTACACAATTCTCGTCTTCCGGCTTGTGAAACTGAACAATCAAGCCGATATATATTTATTGCCACTATTATTATACATAAAAATAAAATAATTTCAATAGGAAAACCAAAAAATTTCACAATAATTTAACACTCTTATTCCTTCTTTGTGTGACAAATGAATATACTTGTTTTTCCGGCACACCGCTTTCTGCAGTTTATTCGTTATCAGATAATCGTTCCCGTTTAAAAAACGGATTTCCGGCAAT
>JAFWRV010000217.1 GCA_017519685.1 Clostridia bacterium | reverse complement strand
TCGGCTTGTAACTCTCAATAAGCCAGACCTTATACTGCTTCAAGTTTTTTCTGCTGATTTCACCATATTGTTCGCTGTATTGTTTAACCGCAAACAAATAAGATGAGATTGTGTTTTCCGAGAGGGATGTTCCTCTCAAATGTCTTTCAAATTTTTCTTTTTCTATCATAGCGAAAGACCTCCTTTCACTACGATATTATAAATGATTATTTTTCAAGGGTTTTCAAGACAGGAAGCAGTTTTTCAATTTCGGCAACTATGCGGTGCTGTTCAGCCAATGGCGGAACTGGAAAGATGGCTTCTGCAACTTTATCACTGTTCAAATTTTTTACAACTGCACCACTTACAACTCCACAAAACTGATAATAAGCAAAACCTGATGATAACATATAGTAAAGAAAATCTTTATCATATATTTGCTGATAATCTGATATTACAAGCCAACCGTCGTGGATGCACCCATCGACATTTAATATATATGGTCTTCCAAAGCTCATCGAATTTGTCAGTAAAAAATCTCCAGCATGAACAAATCTGCTCGTTTTCATTCCTTCAGGAATGATTTTTTCTTTTGTTTGATTTATATATTTTCCACCTTTATCTGAGTCACCAATTTTTATCCAGTTAATACCATTTGATGATTCTGTTAAATAATCTTTAATTGGGCGAGGTGAACCTCCTCTTGCTATTTCCGAAACACAACCAAGCCTTGTCCAAACCCATGAATCGGGTATTTCAAATGGTAATTCTTCATCAATACAGCGCTCGGTTTCACCTAACTTCTCATAATGAGAATAATGTCATTTAATTATTGAAATATTATCCATAACCGATTTATATAAATTTACAACTCGTATCTGTTCGTTAAACGGCGGAATTGGTATGAATAGATTTTTTATTGTTTCAGCTTTAAGTTCTTTTTGGTTTGTTGAGCCTTCCCCATGTTCTTCTAAATATTTTTGATAATATTGGAGACAAATAACAATATAGTCACTGGATACTTCACTGTTCAGTCTAACAACGGTTACATGTGAATCCGGAACGATAGGATAGCCAATAGGATTGTCTGAAACATGAAAATGCCCTATGCGTCCCATAGTTCCTGTCCCAGTAGAATTCACAACAATATCGTTATCTTGCATAAATTCTTCTGAAGGATATTTGCCCAATGTTTTTTCATCAAGGTATTTAGCTAGAGACATATCTATTCCGCCAGATTTAACATTACATTTTTGAGCAAATACCAATGTACTACTTTTGGAAATATATGTTGGCGATTTTCCTCTTTTTATCTCTTTATCAACAATATCATTAAGTCTCGCCCATTCCCAACTGTCAGGTATTTCAAACGGAAGATCGTCATCAATACAGATTTCTTCATTGCCACACTTTTCATAATGAGAATTATCCCTTCTGAAAATGACGGATTCGTTCTTATCTTTTTTAATCTTACCTTCGGCAATAAGCTTCTGCTTTTCGGCGCGTATGCGCTCCAAAAGCATGCTCGCCGGCTCGTCATTTTCATCCTGAGGAACAAGCTTGCCCTGAACCGCCATTTGAAGGATTGACTTCTTAAGCAAATCTGGGAAACCATTGTTTAGTGAACCAAGACGTTCCTCCATTTGTTCGTATTTAGATAGAAGTGGTAGTATTGATTTTAGCTTACTGATTATTCGATTCTGTTCTTTGAGCGGTGGCACAGGAATAATAAATGAGCTAGCATTAACTATAGTTATTGTTCCTACCGTTGTTCCTGCAGAACTTGTTTTAATCTGATTTCTTAGATATGGCGACTGCATAACAGCTTTTAGGTATTCTGGAGACATTTTTCCAAAATTTTCAAAGCACAACACACTAGCGTCTTTATAGTAGAATTTATCATTCTCTTGAACAATATATATTTTACCGAGAGTGCCGACTGCTGTCACCATAAGGTCACCGGTTTGGGGAACACCACTTTTTGAAAACTCAAAATATAGTTTTTCGGATATATAAAGTTCATTATCAACAAAACCCACATCGGCAAGCTTTCCAATCTCTCTAGCACGATAGAATGGAACTCCCTCTGACTTCCAATCAGACTGGTGCACTCTTCTAGCAGAAACAACATTACAAATATTGCATAATCTTACCCACTCCCAGCTATCTGGAATGTCAAACGGAACCTCATCAGCTATGCTGACAGGATCAGCATTGCCGATTTTCTCATAAGGAGTATTATCGGCACCGCGGAAGATTACAGAAGGATTCTTTTCTTTCTTTATTTTACCTTCTTTTATAAGCTTTTCTTTCTCCGCTCTGATACGCTCAAGAAGAACGCTTGCCGGTTCATCCGTCGGATCCTGGGGAACAAGTTTACCCTGAACAGCAAGCTGCAGTATTGAGTTTTTTAATTGCTGAGCAGTCATTCTTCATCCTCCGTCAAATCTATGCCGAGAATATCTGTTATCTGAGCCAGTATTCTGTCTATATCGGCATTGAGACTCTTGCGTTTTTCCTGATACTGTCTGATTAAATCAGCGGGAGGCAGTATTTCTTCCTCTTCATGAGGAAATCCGCAAAGGTCAATATTATAATTTCTGTCTTTGATTTCCTGAATGGTATATTCTTTTGCCTTATCGAAGCCATCAATCGCGCTGGGCTTTCTGTCATTCCACCATTCAATAACCGGATTGAAGTGCTCGAGTTTCATCGGCTTTGTTTTGCTGAAATGCTTATATCCTTCGGGCATATCCAGCCTGTAAAACCAGACTGTTTCGGTCGGTTTGGTATTATCAAAGAAAAGAATATTCGTTGTAATGCTTGTATAAGGTGAGAAAACAGAACCCGGCATTCTGATAACAGTATGCAGATTAAACTCTCTCATAAGTTTTGTTTTAATATTTACTTTTGCATTATCAGTGCCGAAAAGGAAACCGTCGGGAAGAATAACCGCGCAGCGGCCATTCTTTTTTAGGCGATACATAATGACCGACATAAACAGGTCTGCTGTTTCAGATGATGCAAGATCAGCAGGAAAATGATGTTTGATTTCAGCTTTTTCACTGCCGCCGTAAGGCGGATTCATAAGAATAACATCAACCTTATCATCTTCAGTATAGTCAAGAACATCTTTGGTTAAAGAGTTGTCGTGGAATACCTTGGGAACATCAAGGCCGTGAAGCAACATATTTGTAATGCAAAGCATATACGGAAACTGTTTTTTCTCAATACCGTAAATGCTGTTTGAATATGCTTGCTGATCATCTACCGTTTTTATTTCTTTTTCAAGTTCTTTAAGCCAGCTTGTTATAAAACCACCGGTTCCGCAGGCATAGTCTGCCATAGTCTCTCCGATTTTTGGCTTAATCATTTTTGCCATAAAATCGGTAACAGCTCTCGGAGTGTAGAATTCACCTGCTGAACCAGCCGACTGAAGCTCTTTGAGGATAGATTCATAAATATCGCCGAAGGCGTGGCTTTCTTCATAATCGCTCAAGTCAAGCTCATTGATTATATTGATAATCTGACGGAGTAAAACGCCGTCTTTCATATAGTTGTTCGCATCAGCAAAAGTCGTCTGAACAATTGCTTTTTTAATAGGAGTATTGTGGTCAACAGGAAGAGCCTTGAGGGTAGGGAACAATGTATTATTTACAAAGTTCAAAAGGGTATCTCCGGTCATTGCTTTGCCGTCATAATCCTGGGCCCAGTTGCACCAGCGGCATTCATCGGGAATGATAGATTCATAATTATCCTCATCTATTTCCCAATCCTGCTCTTTGGCATCATAAACCTTAAGGAACAGCATCCACGCCATCTGCTCTATACGCTGAGCGTCGCCGTTAATACCGGCGTCATTACGCATAATATCTCTTATTCTTTTTACAAATCCGGATAAATTACTCATTATATCGCCTCGTCTGTATAAATTTCTTCTTCAAGCTCATGAACCGCTTTCAGATATCCGTCCTTCCCGCCGAAGAACTGAACGATTCTTGACGGCTTGCCGTATTTCATAAACGGATCAAGTTTTAGTATTTCGGTACTTTCAATTTCATAAACACCGCTGTTCATATATTTTTCAAGCAATGCTTCAAGGACTTCACGGGCGGCTCCGCTGTATCTGCTGAGAAAATCGCGCTTTCTGACATTGTTTGCTCTTTCTCTGCGGGTAAGCGGTTTTCTGTCATAAGCAAGGTGGCAGATGAAATCAAAATCGTCAACATCTTCCATTCCCTGGTCTGTTTTCAGAGCGTCAAGGTCAATACCTTTCTCTTTAAGGGCTTCCTGAATTGCAGATTTCTTTTCTTCGGCGCTCCATTTACGGATAAACGCTTCAAGTGAAGCGCATTCGCCGAGGATATTTGATTTGGTGTAATCAATTATATTTTCCTGGCGGAGCAGTTTGCCGTTTGCATCATAAACCGAAACCGTTTTCTGAGTGATTGAGACCCGGAGGTCATCCATACTTATGAATGGCTTTTCGGTTGGATTGACAGGTTCTCCTCCCGGCTCTGTCGGCGGTTCGTGATGTGTAGGTTCTGCTTTCGAATCAAAACCTTCGTGCTGTTCAACGGGACCGTCCCATTCGGGATCAGCGAAGAGTCTTGTTACATTACGGAAATCCATAACCACAAAACTCATTTTACCTTCTTTTTCACGAAGGCGAGTGCCTCTGCCGATTATCTGCTTGAACTCGGTCATTGAACCTATCATTTCATCAAGCACTATAAGCTTTGTCATTTTGCAGTCAGCGCCTGTTGAAAGCAGTTTTGAAGTTGTGGCAATTACAGGATATTCGGATGAAACGGAAATAAAATAATCAAGTTTGCTCTTGCCATAAACATCACTGCCTGTAATTCTAACGCAATAATCGGGATTCTCGGCAACCATATCCGCGTTTAGATTTGAAAGCGCAATGCGCATTCTTTCTGCAGCGTCTTCCGTGGCACAGAATACTATTGTTTTCTGCATCCTACCCGTAGCTTTCAAGTATTCCGTAATTTCGGATGCAACCTGAACAATACGGTCTTCAATAATTATATTGTAATCAAAATCGCTGTTAGTATAAATTCGGTCTTCAATGAGATTGCCGTAAATATCTCGCTGACCTAAATACGGACGCCAGCCGTCGCCGATATCGGTTTTAATATTTATAACTTTGAACGGAGCAAGGAATCCGTCTTCTATACCTTCTTTAAGGCTGTATGTATAAATCGGTTCTCCGAAATAATCAATATTTGAAACATATTTTGTTTCTTTTGGAGTAGCGGTCATACCGATTTGAGTAGCAGATGAAAAGTATTCTAATATCTTACGCCAGTTGCTCTCTTTTTTTGCAGAACCTCTGTGGCACTCATCTACAATAACCAGATCAAAGAAATCAGGAGCGAAGAGCTGGCTGAGTTTGGATACGGTTTCGGCTTCGCTATCTTCGTCATCAGTTTCTTCATCACCTGCAAGTTGCTGATAAAGCGAGAAGTAAACCTGATAAGAGGTAACTGTTGTAGGATCATCTTTTGCAAAATTAACTTTATGAATAACCTTTTCAAGGGGAGAAAAATCCTGTTCTATGGACTGATCAACAAGAATGTTTCGGTCGGCAAGATATAGAATCTTTTGTTTCATTCCGCTTTGTAACAGGCGGTAAACAATCTGAAACGCCGTATATGTTTTACCTGTGCCGGTGGCCATAACGAGTAAAAGGCGCTGACGACCCTTTGCGATGGCGTTTACGGTTCTGTTAATTGCATTACGCTGATAATAGCGAGGCGGATAAGTATTCTGACTACTGTAATACGGCTGACGGATAATCTTCATTTGAGAATCATCCATCTGAGATTCTGTTTTATATCTTTCAATAAGTTCATCGTAAGTGGGAAATTCGTCAAGAGAAATCGTTCTTTCAACGCCGGTAATCATATCGTGTTCCTGAAAACCATCGCCGTTTGAACTGTAAGCAAAAGGAACATCAAGATTCACAGCATAAGCAATCGCCTGCTGCATACCGTGGGAAACAGTATGGTTATTATCCTTTGCTTCAACAATAGCAATAGGATTATTTGCGTTGATATAAAGAACATAGTCAGCTTTTTTCTTAGGACCGCGCACAGTAAGATTACCCCTGAGATTTACTTTGCCGTCGGTAAATACAACAGAGGTTTCCATAGTTATCCTGTCTTGCCATCCCTTTGAAAGAATAGCC
>JAFWRV010000216.1 GCA_017519685.1 Clostridia bacterium | reverse complement strand
TTCTGTAAGTGTCGGTAGGCTTAACAAGATGCACATTATCTTTGCTCTTTTCCTTCTTAATATCGGAATTTGACTTGTATTCCGATTTGGTTCTTTCGTTGTGAGCTTCGATACCGCCGCATCCTGCAGCCTTAAGTTTCATAAAGCGCATTATCGCGTATTTTGCCATAAAAACATCTCCTTAAAAAAATATTGACTGGAGTTCGAAAACGGATGTACCGGTGTCCCACCTTCGGGTACACCGGTACATCCGATTCTTAAGTCCGTGTAAAATTTTTCAATCATCGTAATAGCTCGTGTCCTCTATGGTTACATTGGTGCTGTAAGCGACGGGACCGAGGCCCGCATTTCCGCTCGGATATCGAGTGAAGCACGGTCTCATACCCTTGAAACCCCTTACTTTACGGGTTTCTCCCTTAATTTTTATCTTGTTGCTGGGAGTTATGCCGTATTTGCCGGAGTTATTCTTGAAGAATGTGAGCATGGACTGCGTGTTGCCGAGCTTCGCTCCGTTTTCGTGACACCATACTTTATATATCTCGACAAGCATCTGGGACGTGATTACATAATCGGGAGCAAATTCGATGTACCCTTCGGACTCGGCGAAGTCCTCATAGTTGCTGCCCTGCTTCATCGCTTCCTCACGGTTGGCGATACTTCTCTCGCTCTCGGTGAACCGGTAGTTATTTTTGATGAGCCGCCAGAGTCCCGCGAGCATCCACCAGAATATCTGTTCCGCTTCCTCGCACATCTTGTCGGCGAGGAACGGATCGTTGACTCTGTCCTCGGGCACAGGCTTTGTTGAGATAATCAGCTGTCGCCTGAAGAAACCCATACTGCGGTCATAGAGCGAAACAAGAAAACCGTTGCCGAAAGCGAGCAGCCTCGAATAAATTCTGCTCTGATAGCTCTGTTTTCCCTTCTTCTCAACATCCATTTCCTCTTCGGCGGTTACTATGGATTTGATATAATTGGTGTCGGGCAGAGCGCCGAGCTTTAAATCGTCATCAAGAAATACAAGCATATCCTCAAGACATGCTCTCGCGAACGGACTGTTTTCCACCTTCTGAAGGCTTCCCGTGTAGAGACTCGCACCGAATATCTTTTTGAGCACTATGCCTATTCTTGATTTGCCTTCTCCGCCTTCACCCTTGATAATCATCATCTTCTGACCTCTTGTAGAGGGAATCAGCAGATAGCCGAGATATTCCTGGACGGTGGGAATATCTTCCTCATAAAAGAGTTCGTCGATGAATTTAAGCCATACCGGACAGCTTTTGTGTTCGATGCTGTAATTGATATTGAGCCTGTTCATACAAAAGCACTTTTTCTCTTCAAATCTGCCGTCAAGATAGAGAGTTCCGTTTTTCATAAAGATTCTGTCTTCATAGAGAGGCAGGGCATCGCTGCGGCAGTATATACGGAGCAGTTCCATAATGTTTTTAATCTTCATGGAAAGTGATGTTTTCACAAACTCACTGATTATGGAGTTTATTTCGGCGGCGAGCACGCTCTCGTCAGTGATAACGCCGTCATAATCATAGAAGACTCCGTTGATACAAATTAAAGGATGACTCTCAACAAACATCTTGCAGAAGGCATCCTCATCAATCTTCCCTTTTTCCAGCAGCCAGGAAACATCGGGTCTTAAGTTTTCATTTTCATCCATTGTCTTCTATCATCCCTTTCACCCTGAGGATTTCATCGTCAGTCATACAGTCCATAAGGCAGTCGATGATATATCCGATGTACCCTATATTCTTTACCGAATAAGCAAACATCGGATGAAGCGTTTCGTCGCTCTCTTTTGGCTTATACTCGTCTATACACTTCTTCATGGCTTTTTCAAGATAAATGTAATAGGCAACGGTATTGTTGCGCCATTTCCTGAGCGACTCTTTCTTCTTTGCCGGCGGCGGATTATCGGAACGGGAATAATCATCGCTGTCAAGTCCGAATTCATCCATGATCCTTTTCGCGGCAGCTCTGTTGCTGATGCCGTAGAGCTCTGCTACAAAACCGATAACATCGCCGTGCGCTCCGCAGCCGAAGCAGTGATAGTGACTCTCATCAATCTTCATTGACGGTGTTCTGTCATTGTGAAACGGGCAGCGGATCATACCGTTGCCTGAGATTTCATAGCCGATACTTTCGGCGTAGTCTCTTACAGAGACTTTTTCTTTTAGTTTTTGATAATCAATCATTTTGGTTTCTCTCCTTTGTAGATAA
>JAFWRV010000215.1 GCA_017519685.1 Clostridia bacterium | reverse complement strand
TTCGACATGCTTTTTCGCGCGTTCAACCTGAGCGATACCCTGAGGGCTTGAAAAATAATTCAATTCACCCGTAACGGCAAGCCCTATTTCATATTCCTCGTTTTCCGCGGCTGCCTTACGGTATTCCTCACGCGAGACCTTTTGTTTTTTCAGCGCCGCCAGGTCGTGATTTCCGCGCCTTACGGCTTCACCGGCTTCCTTGATAAGATCGACGGTGCTGACCATATCCTCATCCTTCAGAACCCCGTTGCCGTAGTCCTCAAACATCGCGCGTATCTTCAGAATCTTTATTATCGCCTTCTGCTTTGTTTCGGTCAGGTCATAGAAGAAATACGGCACAAGATTCAGCGCCGCGCCTACGGCGGAAAGTATGACAAGCACACCTACAAGACGGTAGAGGGTAGGCAGGTCATAAAGAATATCATACATATTTTCATAACCGTTGCCCGAGTAGATACCGTATTTTTCATAAACCGCGGGCAGAACCGAGCTTGTTGCCATAGTCACAAAAGAGCCGATAAGGGCAACCGCTCCGAACATACCGTCAATTCTCTCCCCGCTTTTATACTGCTGATAATCGCGGATATCCGCCTGGATGGTCGGATTAAGAACAAGGATGAAGGAGTCCGCAACCGAATTGAAATACATGCACATCAGCACGGTCCAGATTGAGCCCATCAGCGGATAAACGAGAGCGAGGAAAAAGATGTTGAAAAGATTTGTCACCACAAGCACCTTTTTCTTGCCCCAGCGTTTAATCGCGAACGGCGCGAGAATCATTCCCCAGGCATAAGCGGAACCGCGGATAAGAGTTATAAATGAATACTGCTCCGCCGTGCACAGATGAGCATAGTTATAAAGCCACTGGAGAATAACATAGGTGCAGGTTTCAAGAAAGCCGAGCCAGCCTGCAAGCGAAATAATCCAGAAATATTTATTCTTTGCCACCTCGCGCAGAGCGTCGGTGAATTTCACCTTCATCGGGTGAGTCTTGGCGATGACTATTTTCTCTTCCGTGCGCGCATATACGAGGATAATCAGACCCACGCCGATTACGGCGATAAACGGATAGAGCCACTGATAAACTCTCAGGTCATACATATTGCCGTCAGCCACTTTGTTCGCTATAAGCGGAGTCACAAAATTGGTCACGGTCGGAGAGAGAGAATATATCATACTCTTGATAGCCGTCGCGTTGGTGCGCTCCTGCGAATTTGGAGAGAGAACGTGAATAAGATTCTCATAGGCGTCATAGAAGAAATTATAGAAAAACTGAAGCCCGAAATTATATACAAATATCAGCAGGCAGCGCCAGATATAAGAAACTTTCGAATACGGAGTAAAAACAAACAGAAGAGAAATGACAACAGTAGGCACGCCCATTCTCAGAAGATAGGGGCGGTATTTTCCCTGCTTGTATTTAACGTTATCCACCATATTCGCGCGCACCATCGTGAGCGGTATATTTGTGATAACGGAGATAACGTACATCACATACATATGCATCGGCTGTATTCCTATTGTGTTGCCGATGATAACATTTGTGGTTGAGAGCAGAAGCGCCTGCGCCATCGTGAATATCGAATATGCTCCGAGTCCTCCGACGGAGTAGGCGAAAACCTCACGGAAAGACATATAGTTTCCCTCTGCCGGTTTTTTCCAGTAGGTCTTCACACTTTTAAGCATTCCGATTCCTTTATTAAGAAATTCCATACCGTTTTTCCTTTCAGAATTGCAAAGTTAATTTGTGACTGCCGCCGTCCGCGGTAACCGAGATGAGTGAGGCGCCGTTCGGATATGAGCAAACGGTCCTGATTTCGCCGTCACAACAGGCTTCAAACGGAGCGTGCGCGTAGACGAGGGTTTCACCGCCTTTATCCGATACATATTCAAGCGTGAAAACATTGTTTTCCCTGTCGGTACCGTAGCGTATGACTTCCCCTGCCACCGCTACGGGAACGGTCCGGCTGAGCATCGTCATAAGCGGAGCGGTCATATCGTCGCCGTGATAATCCCAGTAAAGCTGACCCCAGCAGTTTCCGTCAAAATAGTCAAGCAGTTCAAAGGCGTGCGGGAACCATGAGGTATCTTTATTATCACTGCATCCTCCCCATTCGCCGACAACCGCCGGTACATTCAGGCGGAGCTGAGAGTTTCTCATTTCACCGAAAAACGCTTTGACGCGGTCCGCGTTCGCGTATTTATAAAGCGGAGTATCCACAGTCATATCATAGGCGTGCGGTCCGAAGCACTGGAGCGGCTCACTCTTTCCGTTTACTGTTATCGGCTCAACGGAGAGCTTCACTCCGCCGTTGCAGAGATACGGCTGTTCAATCATCATAATGCCGTTTGAAGTAACCGAGCGGACTGCCTCCGCCATCCTGTTGAGAAACGGGCCGTATGTTTTACGGTCAAATTCGGCTTCAAGCGCATCCGCTTTATTCATAATATCCCTTACTATCGAGCCCGGGATTCCGTCAAGCAGCGCCTTGCTGTCCTTATGAATGAGCGCCGAAACAAGCGCGCCGCGTTTGAGCTTTTTGCTTGTCAGAATCTGTCTTACGGCGCTTGCGGCAATACGTTTCACCATTTTTACGGCGAATGTGCCGGGAAACGGCTCGTTGAGAAAGTCAAAGCCGAAAAGCGCGGGAGAATCGCCGTATCTTTCAGCCATCATCCGCCAAAGCTCGGCGTAATGGTCCTGAAGTCCCCTGCCGTTTACTCTGTCATTCCTCCAGAAATGATCAAAGCTGCGTTTAACCCACTTTCCGAAAACATACGCTTCCGCCCAGACAAATTTATACGGCTTCGCCTTGTATCCGTCGGTCAGGCACGCCCAGCCGGGAGCGCCGTCGCCTCCTCCGACGCCGTCAAAGCCGGAGTAAAGATCCTGATGCATATCAAGAAGAATATAAACATTGTGTTTTTCCGCAAGACGGAATATTTTATCGAGCGATTCAAGATATGTTTCACTGTATTGACCCTGCCGCGGCTCAATGTTTGCCCACTGCACGGCAAGGCGGATAAGATTGAAGCCGTTTGCCGTATATAATGAGAAAAATTCATCGTCGAGATTATACCTGAAAGTATCGCCGATAAGCTTGTCGTCAATATTCATTCCGTTAAAAAAACGGATACGCCCGGAATCATCCGTAAAGTGAATGCCGTTTGTGCCGATTTTATCCATCTTCAGCCCTCCGTAATAATATACCTGTTTATTGTATCATAAGACCGTAAATATGTAAAGATGAGTTATCGAAAACGCGGTCGCTCCGGTACTTTTCGGAAAATATTTTTAAAGTTCGTTTTATGGGACTTTATTTCTGCTATCATATACACGAAGAGAAAAACAACAGCCAATGACAGATAACGAAAGGATGGTTAAAATGAAAATCTGGTGTCTTAAATGCGGAAACATTGTTGCTCAATCCGGCGAATGCAAAACGAAGGTGACCCTCTGCCCCTGCTGCAGCGAAAGAATCGCGTATTCTGTGGCAAGGAACGAGATTTATATCGCCTGCCTCAACTATGACCTGAAGCAGAATAACGAACTCAGGATTATTTCGGCATAAAGCCCTTATCGCGGTGCACCTCTGTTGACATTTTCACTCTCTTAATGTATTATCAAAGTACAATAAACCGTACGGAGGTGCGCTTATGCCGAGATCAGCCAATCAGAAACTCAAAATCCTTTATATCAGGGATTTTCTCAGAAGAAACACCGATGAAAATCACCCCGCTTCAACCGATGACATCATTGAATATCTCGCGGGGCTCAACATTCCCGCCGAAAGAAAGACTGTCTATGATGACATTGAAGAGCTGCGGCTTTACGGTGAAGACATTATTCTTTCAAGGGGCAAAAACGGCGGCTATTTCTGCGGCTCATCGGAATTTGAAATCGGTGAAATCAAGGCGCTTGTTGACAGCGTGCAGAGTTCAAAATTCATCACGGAAAAAGAGAGTCTCGCCCTGATAAAAAAGCTTGAAAGTCTCACGAATATCTACGAAGCCGGCGACCTTCACAGACAGGTTGTCGTTCACAACAGAATAAAGTCAAGCAAGGAAAGCGTTTTTCGCAACGTTGACTATATCTCAACCGCCGTTAACAGCGACAGAAAAATCACTTTCAGATATTTCAACTTCAATCTCCATAAGAAACCGGAATACAGGCACAACGGAAAGAGATACGAGCTGAGTCCGTTTTCACTTATCTGGGATAACGAAAACTACTACCTGCTCGGCTATGATTCCGAAGCGGGAAAAATGAAGCATTTCCGTGTTGACAAAATGGACGGCATCGTCATAAAAGATGAAAAACGCGAAGGTAAAAAAGAGTTTTCCGAAACGGATCTTTCGACTTATAACATCAAGCTGTTCGGAATGTTCGCCGGAGAGGAAAAGACTGTTACGATAAGATTCAGAAACGATCTTGTCGGTGTTGTAATCGACAGATTCGGTAAAAACATAATCATTGTCCCCGACGGCGATGATCATTTCACTATCAGAACAAAAGTACAGGAAAGCTCACAGTTTTTCGCCTGGCTGTTCGGCTTCGGCACGGACTGTGAAATACTTGAGCCGGAGAGCACACGTCGGGAAATGATAAAAAGAATCAATGAAATGAAAAAACTTTACAGATAAAGGAGTACAGTATGAAGTTCATACATCTGAGCGACCTTCATCTCGGTAAAAAGCTCGGTGAATTCGACCTGATTGAGGATCAGCAATACATAACCGACCGTATTTTTGATATCATCGACAGTGAGAAACCGGACGCGGTGATAATCGCGGGAGACATTTATGACAGAGGGTTTCCCCCTCTTGACGCGATAAACCTTTTTGACGACATCATCGTCCGTCTTGCCGGAAAAAGAATCGAAAGTTTCATAATCAGCGGAAATCACGACTCAGCCGAAAGAAACGCTTTCGCGAACCGTCTGATTGACCTGAGCGGAATTCACTTGTCCTCCGTCTATAACGGAAACGTAAAGCCGCTGACATTGAAGGACAGCCACGGCGAAGTGAATTTCTGGATGCTCCCGTTTATCAAGCCGGCGACTGTCAGAAATTTCTTCCCCGATGAGGAAATCGCGTCATATACAGACGCGGTTAAAGTCGCCGTAAAAAATATGAATGCCGATTTCTCCTCAAGAAACATTCTTATCGCACACCAGTTTGTAACCGGCTCAGAGAGATGCGACTCCGAGGATGTTTCGGTCGGAGGCAGTGACAATGTTGATGTCGCCGCTTTTGACGGATTTGACTATGTCGCTCTCGGTCATCTTCACGGGGCGCAGAGCGCAGGACGAGAAACAATCAGATACTGCGGCACTCCGCTTAAATACTCACTCTCCGAAATCAATCACGAAAAAAGCGTGACGGTCGTTGAAATCGGAGAAAAAGACGATGTGAGAATCAGAACGGTTCCCCTTGCACCGATGCGTGATATAGTTGAAATCACAGGCAGCTACAATGAGATTATTTCTCAGGAATTTTCATCAAAGCTTAAAAAGGATGATTTCTATAAATTCATTCTGACGGATGAGGAAAATATAGTCAACGTCATAAACAGAGTGCGCACGGTTTATCCTAATGTCATAAAGATTGACTACACACACGCGCAGACGGTCCGCGCCGCCGAATTCTCTTCGGATCAAAATGTCGGCAATCTATCAATGCTGGACAATTTCAAAAACTTTTACCGGAGCGTAAAGGGCGAGGAGCTCTCCGAAAGGCAGACGGCTTATCTGACCGCGCTGATAGAAAAAATCGAGGAGGAAGAAAATGAGACCGCTTAAACTCACCATGCAGGCATTCGGCCCCTACGCCGATAATACAGTTCTTGATTTTTCACTCCTCGGGGATAACGGTATCTATCTGATTTCCGGAGATACCGGAACAGGAAAGACAACGATATTCGACGCTATCACCTATGCCCTTTACGGCAAGGCGAGCGGTGAAGAAAGAAAAGCGGGAATGCTCCGCTCAAACTACGCATCCCCCGACAGGGAAACATACGTTGAACTGACATTTGAGGTCAGGGGAAAAACCTATGTAATCAGACGCTCCCCGGCTTATGAGAGAACCAAGAAAAGCGGAAGCGGCACAACCCTTTCAGCGGCAAGCGTTTCACTTGAAACACCAAACGGAAAGGTTTACACAAAAGAGAATGAAGTCAAAAACCTTATCATTGACATTACAGGTCTCAGGGATGACCAGTTCAACAGAATCTCAATGATTGCTCAGGGAGAATTCCATAAGCTTCTTTTTGACGAGACCGATCACAGAAGCGAAATTCTCAGAAAGTTTTTCAACACCGGAAAATACAACAAACTTCAGACCCGCCTTTTTGCCGAAATGAAATCGGCGAAAGAAAAATGCGAAGCCGGAAGAAGAAGCATCTCACAGTATTTTTCGGGCGTTATTCTCCCGGAAACTCACGATGAGTTTTTTGATAATATCGACATCGAAAACACTCCCGTTTCAATTCTCTGCGAGGAAACCACAAGAATAATCGAAGCGGACAGAGAGGAAGCGGCAAGACTCGAAAAGCTTGTGAAAAGCGCCGAGGATGAATACAAGAAGGCAAACGAGGACTGCGGCAAGGCGGATAATTTCAAAAAGATTTCCGAAGATCTCAAAAAAGCGACGGCTGAGAAAGAAAATCTTGAAAGCCGTAAAAGCGAATTCGTTGACGCCTGCAAGGAAGCCGAAAAGGAGGAGCCGAAGTCCCTCGAATACACATCGGAAGCAGCCGTTATCGCTTCCGATCTTGAAAGCTACAATAAATCGGATAAACTCAGCGCCGACATAAAGTCACATGAAACCGCTTTCGCCGATTCTTCGGAAAATGAAAGCAGACTTAATCTTCTCATAAAGGAAAAGACTGAGAATATCACAAAAATCAAAGAAGAACTGAAGACGCTTTCGGACTCCGGCGAAGAAAAAATCAAGGCGGAAAACGAGCTGTCAAAGCTCAATGAAACGCAGGATAATCTCAGCGCGCTGAAAAAGAGCATATCCGCCTATGAAACACTGACGGAAAAAATCGAAAAAGCGGAAGCCGATTACGCCAAATCCTCCGAAAAAGAGGAAAAATTGCAGGCTGAATTCCGTGAACTGAGAAAACGTTTTCTTGACGAGCAGGCGGGC
>JAFWRV010000214.1 GCA_017519685.1 Clostridia bacterium | reverse complement strand
TTCCTCATCTCACCGCCTCGCTGTATCGTCCACCGGACGCGCTTCGGCGGTTCGACCCTCCGATCTCGGAGAGGGCCAATAAGGATGTCCGTGAGGACCGTAGGGCAAGCATTTATGCTTGCCGCAACAGGGATATGCGTAGCATAAATCTTTAAATCGGCACGGATGAATCCGTGCCCTACGTTATTACAATTCGGAGAGAAGCGACCCTCGATTATTAAAAAACAGTTTCACGGATTCCGTGAAACTGTTTTACTTTTTATAAGGTTTTGTTTTATTCGGCAACGGGGGCTTCGGTTATTTCCTCGGCGAGTTCTTTTCTCTTTTCGCGGATTTCAACAAGCTCGGCATATATTTCCGCTTTTCTCTTGCCTGTGTATCTGTCAAAGAGATAGGTTACCGCCGCGAGGATATTGCCGACCACTCCGCAGAGAGCGAACATAAAGTAGATTCCTTTGAGTGTCCGCGCGCTCTGAACCGCTTCGATTTCCTTGCCTGTCTTTTCGTCTGTGTAGTTGGGAAGATAACCGAGACGGCCGAAGATGATGTTATAAAGGTTGGTGCGGAAGAAATTGAATACCGTGCCGAGAACGCTCTGAGCGGCGCAGATAAGTCCTTCGGAGTGAATCGGTCTGCCGAAGCGTTTTTCGGAATACCATTCCATATAGTCGGTTGAGTCGCCGACCATAACCTTCTTTGCGGCGCTTATCGCGTTGTTGGGCATTCCGGCAAGACCTATCAGTATGCCGACCAGGAATCTGCGCTTATGCATTTTTTCGGGGGAGAATTTCAGACCGATTGCCGACATTATCGTGTAAAACAGGCCGGTATAGGCGAAGCCGCCGGAAATAACGGTTCTTGCCGTAAATCTGTTTCCGAGGAAAGGAACGGCGAGAAGACCGATATAGGAGAGCGTGCCGCTGACGGCGTCCATGCCCGCCTTGAGTTTGTAATCGGAAAGAACATCCTCATAGATGTAGGGAAGAAGCGAATAGGAAATCTGGCGTATCATTTCAAAGAATGTGCCGATTTCGGTGATAATGAATGTGCGGTTATGCAGTATGGAGATGAGAGTTTCCCTGTCCCAGCTGACGCGGGATTTGTCGGGGCGCTCCGCAACCCTGATTTTTTCGTTAAGCGTGAAATAGGGGGCAAACATCATTCCGACGCCGAGCACGCAGAAAACCAGAGCCGCCACAAAATAGAATTTCTTCTGCCCCGCGACACTGTCCGTCGTGCCGACGAGCAAAGGTATCAGGGAGCCGGGCAGCATTGAGCCGAGCGAAGCGGCAAGCTGTGAAACGGTGTAGAAATTCTTTCTGTCTTTTTCATTATTTGTCATACGCAGTGAGAGCGTATGAAGGGCGGTGTCGTAGAAAGTGTCCGATGTGTTGAATATCAGACGGAAGATAAGAGTCCAGATGAAATTATAAAACGGATTGTTTGTCGGAACGATAAACAGCAGGAGCGAGGTGATTGCGAACGGAAGGGGCGTGATTCCCGTGAAAACCTTTGTCGGGGGCTTTTTTTCTTCGGGTGTGGGTTTATCGAGAATGTTTCCCGCGACCGCCGAAACGATGAGGCCGAGCGCCATCTGGATGTTGCCCATCAGCGTCATCTTGCCCTCGTCGATTCTCATATATTTACGTGAAAACTTGTCCGCGAAGGTGCCGATGCTGTCCTGCCCCATACAGTTGCCGAATATACCGCCGGCATATCCGAGCTGTTCCTTTACGGTGAAGGACGGGTTGTTGACAATAGTGTTTTTCAGGTCATGAAATTTGCCGCCGATTTTTGACATAACAACACCTCTCTTAATCATTGAACGGGTTGATTAATCTCTGATAATAATCCTCCGGATTGAGTTATCTGTCAGTTTTGTGTTGATTTTTATCGCGCCGTCCTCATATACAAAGTCCATCGGTTCGTTTGTGACGGCGGATGACTTTCTGAGTTCATCAAGCTGAGCGGGAGTCGGGACCTGAGGCGAGCCCATCATTTTCCAGTCGTGAAGCGGATTGCAATGCTTGCTGTCGATTACGCTTACCGTAACCGATGACGGCGCCGCGTCGGCTTCGATGCTGATGCTTACTTCTTCGGATGTGTTTGACGAGTGAAGGTGAAGCAGAGAGAGAATGACATGCGTTTCACCCTTCTTGCGGAATACGGCGCAGTCCGCTTTGCCGTTCGCTTTGATATTGTATGCCTTGTTTCCGGCTTCCTGAAGGAAGCGAAGAGCGTGGTAAGACGGCTTTCTGATGCCGCTCTGCGTCATAAGACCGAAGCCGCCGTGAAATTCCTCGGGGAACTGGTGATATTCCTCAAACAAATCGGAGAAGCACCAGATTGAGGAACCGGAAACGGTCTTCTGGGAATTGAGAATGGAATGAAGCAGATACGCCGCCTGCGTTGAGGTGTCATTACATTCGGCGGAGAATGACGCGCAGAGATTCCATTCCGTATAGAATACCGGAAGGTCTCCCGAGGCGGAGCTGACAAATTCCGAGCTCTTTATAAACGAATCGGGGTTAAGTGTGGGAATGAGGTTTCTTGTGCGCATAAAGGAACGGTAAACGTCAATGATATTATCGTGACTGAGAGCGTGCCTTTCCTTTAAAGCGGCGAAGATATCAATATTAAGATTTGAAACGGTGGAATTGGTATTGCCGACTCCTCCGAGCGGATCGCCGGCGTACTGGTGGGTTGAAACGAAGTCAACGGGAACGTCGTTGTTTTTGCAGAAAGTCAGGAATTCCGCTATCCAGCGGCTTGCCGATGTGGCAGGACCGCCGACCTTTATCTGAGGGTCAACCTCCTTGACGGCTGTCGCGGAAACGGCGTAAAGCTGGAAATAGTCCTTCTTTGTTCCGAGGAAAAACGGACCCACAAGATCGGGCTCATTCCAGACCTCGAAATACCAGCTTTCGACTTCCTCTTTGCCGTAACGCTCAATAAGAAATCTGACGAAGGATTTGACATATTCGTGCCAGCGCTTGCGGTGCATTGGCATTGAAACCACGGGACGATAGTAAAACGTACCCTTGGCAAACGGCACCTGCGCCATAAGCTTCGGCATAAAGCTCAGCTCCACAAACGGCTTCATTCCGATTGAGAGAATGTTGTCGTAAACGACGGCGCACTGTCTGAAACTGCGCTCGATATATGAACCGCCGAACGGAATCGGCAGAATATCGGTCGCCTTGCGAACTGTATGCATATCGTCGTTGAATATGCCGTGAAATCTTACGCGCTCAATGCCGAGCTCCTTGCGGACTTCGGCGAGCTGAGTGATATAATCGTGCCTGAGGGCGTAGGCGGCGTGATCCGCGCCGACGCAGAATTTCCAATGATGATTGAAATTTTTCAGCGGAGTATCCTTTTTAACAATGATTTCCATAGCTTTTTATCCTTTCGGTACAGCAGCGGGAACGGTTAATGTCAGGGATTGTTTTTGCCGAGGCGTTTGAGTATTTCATCATACTGAACATACATTTTCTGCGTTTCGTTTTCAAGCAGAAAATAATGCTTGATATAAGGTATCAGCAGCACCAGGAATAAAAACAGAAGAATCGTCAGAGGCATATACGCGGTTACAATCAGCACAAGCCCCGTGGCTATTGTCATAATCGCGAATGTCAGCGTTACCATCAGATGGATAAGGCGCTCGTGCTGGAAAAACGCAATCTGAACCATGTGTTCATCCATAACCTTCTGCCAGTCGTCAATCTCGACCTCGCCGCTCAGATAGGTGTCGATTCTTTTCTTGTAATTTATAATCCTCTGTTTCATAGGAATGTCATCTTCCTTTAAATAAAATTATATATAATAATTCTACCACATTTATATATATATATTCAACATTAAATAATAATAAAAATTATCCGCTTCTTTCGGCATTTTCAATAATATCAAATACATTTCCGTTTTCCTTGACAACAGGTTGATATTGTATTATCATTTACTCGACAATTTGAGTAAGCCGGGTACCCGTCGGGCGTGAGTTCTTCGGGTTTAATGCGGAACACGGTCGGAATCCGTGACAGCCCCCGCTACTGTATGACGGACGAAGCCCTCGGTTATGTCACTGAAGAAATTCGGGAAGGCGCAGGGCAGAGGATGAAGTCAAGTCAGGAGACGCGCCCGGTTTATATCACTCAATTCTTTCGGTGGGAAAGCAGTTGATATAAGGCATCGGTATGCCGTTTTTTAAAGCGGATATGCCGGGCTTATATTGTTGTATGCTTGTTGCGCCGAAGGGCGCATTCTTTTTTTTAAAAGGAGGTTGATTTATGAAGAAAGTTTCTAAAATCACCGCTGTTGTCTTAGCTCTCGCGATGGTATTTTCCGTCTTTTCATCGGCTCTTACGGCCGATGAAATGTCCGGCAGACTCAGCAACTGGCTCAAGAGCAATGTTACTGTCGCCGCGGCGCAGAAGAAGGTTGATTCACAGCTTGACTGGACTGTTTTCGCTCTTTCGAGAAACGGCGACAAAGGTATGAATGAAGAATACAAAACTCATATCGATGCCGCTGTCAAAGCAAGCGAAAGACTGTATCTCAGCGATTACGCAAGAATTTCTCTCGCCGCCATGGCGGCAGGTATTGACCCGGCGGATATCGGCGGAAAGAATCTGTTTAAGCTGATTGCCGACACAAAGGCTGCCGACGAGGTTTATACCGGCGGAGTTGCCTACGCTCTGATTGCGCTTCAGAACGCAAAAACGGATTATTCGGAAGCGGCAGGCAAATTGAAGGATGTCCTTCTTTCCGCTCAGAGAAACGACGGCGGATTCAACACCTTCATCAAGGAGGACCCCGCAAATCAATGGTCAATTGACAGCGATATTGACTCAACCGGTATTGTTCTTCAGGCGCTCGCCGCTTACAAAGGAGAAGACAAGGTTGACCAAGTCATCGGCAAGGCGATTGATTATTTCAAAAAGAACCAGATGGATAACGCCGCGTTCGGCGGATGGGGAAGTGTCAGCGCAGAAAGCACCGCGATGGTTATTCTTGCCCTGTGCGAGCTCGGAATCGATCCCGCAGGCAAGGATTTCACAAAGGACGGCAAGACAATGATCGCTGCTCTTTCCGATTTCGTCAACAGCGACGGAGGCGGAAAATGCTGGGACGGCAGTTCCGCTGTCCTCACATCCTATCAGATGCTCATGGCTCTCAATTCATACAAGAGATTTGCCGAAGGTAAAGCCGGATTCTTCAAGCTTTCAAGACTTGCTGTTCTTAAAGATGAAATCGGTAAAAATGAGCTTCTTCAGAAGATTCCGTTCGTTACGGATCTCATCATAGCTGTTCTCAATTTTATTATTCCAATCTTCGTATCAAACTATTATTCAGGTAACTGAGCATACATCAGGTGAGTTCAAATTGTCGCCCCGTGCCCTCACCGACACGGGGATTTTTATGAAAGAGTAATTACCATGAAATATATTAAACCGTATGCGGCGCTGCTGCTTGTTTTCCTGATGCTGTTCTTCTGCGCCTGCGGAAAAAACAATACACCCGCGCCCGAGATGACGGAAACTGCTGCGCAATACAGCGTGAGCCCGACATCCGAAACTCAGGATGAAAAAACGCGGTCACAGACCGCCGCGGAAAGCGAAACGGACACGCAGACCTCTGTGAACGAGCCGAGCGAAAGCGCTGTCATCTCGTCAACCGCGGAAAAATCCTCAACCGCCGGGAAAACGACGGAGAAACAGACGGCCGCGAAAACAGAAACGTCATCCTCCGCGCCGTCAACAGCGAAACAGCATCCGACCAAGGTCAGAAGCACAAGAAGAAGCTCCGGTAAAAATGAAAAAACCACCGTTTCGGAAAGTACGGCTCAAACATCTGTTACCGAAAGCGAAATCTCAACCGTACCGTCAACGTCAGCCAAAACTACTGCCAAGACCAAGGTAAGGCCTGCTATCACCTCTGCAGGAACAACCAACGCAACGACGACTGCCGAAGAATCGAGTACGACCAAAGAATCAAGTACGACCAAAGCCGCAGCTTCAACAAAACAAAAAGTAAAAACAGTTCACGTAAAAATCATATGCACCAATGCGGTAAAATACGGAGTCAAAGGCGTTGACCTGCCGGCAAACGGCATTATGGCTGATTGCGAGGTGCCTTACACCGAGGGGATGACTGCCATGGACGCTCTCAAAGCCGCGGCAAAGCTTAAAGGCATAGAGGTTGACGAATCACACGGCTATGTCAGAGGCATAGGCGGACTTTATGAAAAAGACTGCAGCGGCTCAAGCGGCTGGCTTTATAATGTCAACGGCGAATATCCGAATGTTGCCTGCGACAAATATACATTGAAAGAAAACGACACGATGACTTTCATCTATACAGCCGAAGCGGGAGATGTAAAAATAAATTAGAATGAGCGGTCCGTCAAGCGGACCGCTCTGTTTTAATGGCTTTAGCCAGTTGAGTGCGGGACGCACGAAACAGACAACCACCCGCTATGCGGGTGGGGAATAAAAAGTTATACAAAAAACTCTCCAATCTGTTACAATAAAGGATGTTCAGGCCTTATTGCAAAAGGA
>JAFWRV010000021.1 GCA_017519685.1 Clostridia bacterium | reverse complement strand
TTCCGGAGCTTAAATATGTCGGGCTGCTGAGTACCGGTTATAACGTGGTGGATTGGGAATACTGCAGGGAGAGGGGAATACCTGTCTGCAACATCCCGACTTACAGCACCGACGCGGTAGCGCAGAATGTCTTTGCCCATATCCTCGAGCATACTAACGCTGTGGGCGCTCATTCGGCGTCCGTTCACGCGGGAGACTGGGCAGCGAGCGCGGATTTCTCTTACAGTGTGGCGCCTGTTTTTGAGCTTGCGGGAAAGACAATCGGCATTATCGGATTCGGTAAGATAGGCAAAGCGGTTTCGGAAATCGCGGCGGCGTTCGGTATGAGAGTGCTGGCTCAGACAAATCATCCGAGCCCCTACGGCAAAGTTGAGTTTACCGACCGTGAAACCCTGATTGAAAAATCCGATTTCATAACCGTTCACTGTCCGCTGACGCCCGAAACCACGGGAATGGTCAACGCGGAGTTCCTTTCAAAGATGAAGCCGACGGCTATGCTCATCAACACCTCCAGAGGACCTGTCGTTGATGAAAACGCGCTTGCCGACGCTCTTAAAAACGGCGTGATTGCGGCGGCGGGGCTTGATGTAATGAACAGAGAACCGCCCGAAAAAGATAATCCGCTTTTCGGTCTGAAAAACTGCACGATAACTCCTCATATCGCCTGGGCGGGTTTTGAAACGAGAGCCCGGCTTATGGAAATATGCAGGGAGAATGTTAAAGCGTTCGCGGACGGAAAAGTCCAAAATAATGTTTATTGAGGGAGAGAATTATGGAAAAAACCATTAAACTTACAGGAAGAATTGACTCGGCAAACGCTGCCGAGACAGAAGCGGAACTTGTTAAGCAGATAGGAGAAGATGCGTGCGACCTGGTACTTGACGCGGCTGAACTCAATTATATTTCGAGCGCGGGACTCAGAGTGCTTCTCCGCCTTAAAAAAGCGCATAACGGCTTTAAAATAATCAACTGCAAGCCGGAGGTTTATGACATTTTTGACATGACCGGATTTGTTGAGATGATGGAGATTTCAAAGGCGTACCGCGAGCTTTCGATTGACGGCTGCGAGGTTATCGGAGAGGGCGCTAACGGCATCGTTTACCGCACCGACCCCGACACCATTGTCAAGGTTTACAAGAATCACGACGCTCTCGAGGAAATTCATAACGAGCGCGAGCTTGCGAGAAAAGCGTTTGTTATGGGCATCCCGACCGCCATTCCCTACGATGTGGTCAAGGTCGGCGATTATTACGGCTCTGTTTTTGAACTGCTCAACGCGAAATCCTTTGCGAAGCTTATTATTTCAGGCGAATTGACCGCGGATGAGGCGGCGAAGGAAAGCGTTGAAATTCTTAAGACAATGCATGCCACAATGCTTAAAGAGGGCGAGCTTCCCGATAAAAAGAAGGAGTCTATGAAGTGGGCTGCGGATGCGGCGAAAAACCTTCCGGAAGAAACGGGCAGTAAGCTTATTGACCTTTTCAATTCCGTGCCTGTGACCCTCAATATGCTTCACGGAGATTTTCATATCAAAAACATTATGCGTCAGAATAACGAGAACCTTCTTATTGATATGGATACTCTCGCGATGGGTCATCCGATTTATGAAATCGCCGGGGTATTCGCGGCATACATCGGTTACAGCTGTGTGGACAAAAACAACGTCGCGGAGTTTTTCGGCATTACGAGAGAGCAGGCGGATACCATCTGGCACAGCACGCTGAAATATTATTTTGAAGGCAAAGATGAAGCTTTTCTTGAAGAAATCGAAAGAAAAGCGGCGATTATTTCCTATGCGAGAATTTACAGGAAGCTTTGCCAGAAGAGCGTGCTCGAGGGTGAGAAAAAACTTCAGTATGATTATATCAGGAATTACCTTGCGGAAAATGTTCCGAAGGTCGATTCTCTCGCGTTCTGAAAAAACGGAATATAAAAATAATCATATCGCGGCGGGATGTCCTCATCCCGCCGCGATGAATTTGATAATAATAACCTCACGTAAACCGTTGAGATATAATCCGGAGCGAAGCGACAACCTTATTGGCCCTCTCCGAGATCGGAGAGGGTGGCGAAACATAATAAAGGGGCCCCCGAAAAGTCCGACAGACTTTTTGGGGAGAGGAGGAGCAGCGGAATGATTGAGAGCCTGCGCAAACAGATTTTTGAAGGCGCAGGCGCGAAAGATATGAAGCATGTGACGACGAGGCGGGTGTGGCGACATACAATCAGATTATTCATAAAAATCCATCCCGCAGTGTTTTCACTGCGGGAGGATTTCGTCTTATTTTTTAAACAAATCAATAACCTTCTGGATTATTCTGCAAAGCCAGTAGTAGAGCTGCGCGAAGAAGCAGTTATAGACTTTGACGGTGGTTTCTTCGGTTTCGCATATTACTTTGCCGTCGCGGTTTGTCACTACCGCTTTAATCGTGTAATTCTCTGTCGGATTATCAACTCTGAAGCCGTTGCCTTCTCCGGCTTTCTCGCCGTTTACATACCAGGTGACTGTCGAGCCGGCAGGAAGTTTCCCGGGATCGACTCCGAAAGCGTTCGCGATTCCGAAGGCGTTTGTCTTTTCGAGATTTACGCTGACTATTCCGGCGTCTGTTTCCTGAGGTTCAAGCTTCGCGATTTCACGCTCTGCGATTGTTTCTCCGCAGACCTCGCATTTTTTAACCTCTTTGCCTGCCGCCTCTGTTGTGGCGGGAGTTACGACTGTCCACTCGCCGGGCTTGTGGCCTGTCTTCGGCATCGCCTGAGTGTAGGTTTCGCCGCACTCGCAGGTGTAGGTCATTATTCCGTCTTCGGTGCAGGTCGGCTTCGTTGTGACCTCGCCCTTGTAGCTGTGCTCATGGGCGGGTTCGGTGTCTGTCGGTGTAGGTTCCGTAGGAGTAGGTTCTGTCGGAGTGGGTTCTGTGGGTGTCGGCTCCGTGGGAGTGGGCTCTGTGGGAGTCGGCTCTGTGGGAGTCGGCTCTGTGGGAGTCGGCTCCACAGGTTCGGGAATCGCCTCAAATTCAGCGGTAATTGTCAGGTCTTCGGCGGGCATTGTTTCGGGAATTTCAGCATCCCAGCCGATGAAATTGAATCCGTCTTTGACCGGATCGGCGGGCTTTTCGACTGCATCGCCGTACTTGTATGTTACCTTTGTTTCATTACCGTCAATGACATAAGTTATGGTATATTCATTTACTGTATAAACCGCGTTTACGGTGATATCTTCAGCGCCGAGTGTGTAGCTTTCCCATGCGCCTGTGTTGCCC
>JAFWRV010000213.1 GCA_017519685.1 Clostridia bacterium | reverse complement strand
GCTTCAGCGCGTAGGACTCCCCTATCGTGGCGCAGACCGTGAGCCCGATTCCGGAAAGGAAAAACCCGATTGCCTCAAGCTCAAAATAATCCTTGCCCGTAATCAGCACGTTAAACATCATATACATCCACTCGAATATCATATATCCGAAAAAGATATAGACCATGTGCATATTAAGTTCCTTATCCTTTGACAGCACCGCGGCGGCGCATATCATCTGAAAGACAGTGATGAAAACCATGACCGTAATCTGCCTGAATTCCGGCTGCTTCTTCTGCGTTTTCGCCATGCTTCTCCTCCTTTCTCCCGGTTTGTATGCACAGATTTTACCATATAAATATGAACAATTCAACTGAAGCGGCTGCCCTGCGATATTGTCAAAAAATGACGTGAAATATGTTAATTTTAGAGCATAACAACAAATTTTGTTTTATCTCGGATACTTAACTTGACAAGCAACCGAAAACATATTAAAATGTTATTGTTAAGATAGGGGAATATGGTTTGATTGTATTGAAACATTCGTAAACATATTCCGTTCTATATTGATATTTAAGAAATATCTTGAAAAGGAGACGATTTTATGGCAACACCCGATCTTTCCGTTTACGGTATCAACGGCGTCACGGAAATACTTCACAATCCTTCCTATGAAACTCTTTTTGAAGAGGAAACCAAACCCGGTCTTACCGGCTACGACGTCGGCAAGGTCAGCGAGCTCGGCGCGGTCAATGTTATGACAGGTATCTACACCGGCCGCTCACCCAAGGACAAATACATCGTTATGGATGAAAACTCCGCAAACACCGTCTGGTGGACAAGCGATGAATACAAAAACGACAACCATCCCATGAGCCTCGAAGTCTGGGAAAAGGTTAAAGCGCTCGCAAAAGAGCAGCTCAGCGGCAAGCGTCTGTTTGTTGTTGACGCGTTCTGCGGAGCGAACAAAGACACCCGTATGGCAATCCGTTTCATTATGGAAGTTGCCTGGCAGGCGCACTTTGTTGAGAATATGTTCATCAAGCCCTCGGCTGAGGAGCTCGAAAACTTCAAGCCCGATTTCGTGGTTTATACCGCTTCAAAGGCGAGAGTTGAAAATTACAAGGAACTCGGCCTCAACTCCGACACCTGCGTTGCTTTCAACATCACCTCACGCGAACAGGTCATCCTCAACACCTGGTACGGCGGCGAAATGAAGAAGGGTATGTTCTCAATGATGAACTATTACCTTCCTCTCAAGGGTATCGCGGCAATGCACTGCTCGGCAAACACCGATATGGACGGTAAAAACACCGCCATCTTCTTCGGCCTTTCCGGCACAGGCAAGACCACTCTTTCAACCGACCCGAAGCGTCTTCTCATAGGCGATGACGAGCACGGCTGGGATGACAACGGCGTTTTCAATTTTGAAGGCGGATGCTACGCGAAGGTCATCAATCTCGACAAGGAATCCGAGCCCGATATCTATAACGCTATCAAGCGCAACGCTCTGCTTGAAAACGTCACTCTCGACGAAAACGGCAAGATAGACTTTGCCGACAAGTCAGTCACGGAAAACACCCGCGTTTCCTACCCGATTGACCACATCAAAAATATAGTACGCCCGATTTCCTCGGCTCCGGCGGCAAATCAGGTCATCTTCCTTTCTGCCGACGCTTTCGGCGTTCTTCCTCCGGTATCGATTCTTACTCCGGAGCAGACTAAATACTACTTCCTTTCCGGCTTCACGGCAAAACTCGCAGGAACCGAAAGAGGAATCACAGAGCCCACACCGACATTCTCCGCCTGCTTCGGTCAGGCATTCCTTGAGCTTCATCCCACAAAGTACGCGGAAGAGCTTGTAAAGAGAATGGAAATGAGCGGCGCGAAAGCGTATCTCGTAAACACCGGCTGGAACGGAACAGGCAAGCGTATTTCAATCAAGGATACACGCGGAATCATCGACGGCATTCTTTCCGGAGCTATCAACAGCGCGCCGACAAAGAAGATTCCCTACTTCAACTTTGAGGTTCCCACCGAGCTTGAAGGCGTTGACAGCGGCATCCTCGATCCGCGCGACACCTACGCCGATGTTTCTGTCTGGGAAGACAAGGCAAAGGATCTCGCTTCAAGATTCATCAACAACTTCAAAAAATACGAAGGCAACGAAGCGGGCAAAGCCCTCGTTTCCGCAGGTCCCGAAATCTGATAACAGAATGATTAAACCCGGCACCGTTTATAAAACAGTGCCGGGTTTTTTATTGCTGTCAGTGAAACTCTGCCGTCAGAATGTGAAAACGGATTTGATGAGAGCGAGGATATATTTCATAAAGTAACTGAAATGCTCATCATCGGGAACGGTGCTTGAATCCGACATAAACTCGTTGTAATCAACCTCGTTGTTCTCATCAAACATATCAAAATAGGTTATCATATCGGTTTCAAACGTGTCGGGTTTGTTTTCGTCGAGAGTTATGACTCTCACGCCTTCCTCAAGTCCGTTATAGGAATTGAAGCCGACGCCTGCCGTATTGATAAGCTTTACTCCCTGATAATCAAACTCATAGGAATTGACATGGTCGTGGCCGAAGAACATAGCCATAACGTCACCTCTGTCCTTTACCGCGGCAAACTGTCCGTTTGAATAGTTGGGCGGGCAGGGAGTTTCCTCAAGCACACCCTTTGAGCCCTCGGGCAGAGTGTAAAATTTCCCGTTATGCTCCACCGAGCCGTCAACCCTTGTGTCGTGCTCATCGAGAGCGTCCCAGATTT
>JAFWRV010000212.1 GCA_017519685.1 Clostridia bacterium | reverse complement strand
TAAATAATCATTATCAATAATTCGATTTGGAGGAAACCGAAATGAGTTTAGTATCCGCAAACAAAACAGAAACCAACACAATGTCAATTGAAATTGCCGTCAGCGCAGAGGACTTTAAAGCCGCTGTTCAGAGAAGTTATCTCAAAAACAGAAAGCAGATTACGATTCCCGGCTTCCGTAAAGGAAAAGCTCCCCGCCCGATGATTGAGAAAATGTACGGCTCAGACTTCTTTTATGAGGACGCGCTCGAGGAATTATTCCCCGTGGAAATAGAAGCCGCTTATAAAGAGGCAGACATTCATCCCGTTGACCAGCCGAAAGATCTTGACGTTAAAACAATGAATATTGACGAAGGACTCAATTTTACTGTCAACGTTACCGTAAAGCCCGAAATCACCCTCAAGGAATACAAGGGCCTCAAGGCGGAGAAGGAAGAAGTTTCCGTATCCGATGAAGAGGTTGACACCGAAATCAAATTCATGCTCGACAGAGGCTCGCGCATTGTTGACGTTGATAACAGACCCGTACAGAGCGGCGACATCACCGTTATCGACTTTGAAGGATTTGTTGACGGCGAAGCGTTTGAGGGCGGCAAAGCCGAAAAATACAATCTCACAATCGGCGACGGTCAGTTTATTCCCGGCTTTGAGGACCAGATTATCGGCCACTCAATCGGCGATGAATTTGATATTAATGTTAAATTCCCCGATGATTACGATGAGAAGCTCGCTTCAAAGGACGCGGTCTTCAAAATCAAGCTTCACGAAATCAAGTTCAAGGAACTCCCCGAGCTTGACGATGAGTTCGCGAAGGATCAGGACTATGATACCGTTGACGAAATGAAGGAAGGCGTAAAGAAAGACCTTCTCTCCCATAAAGAAGAGCAGGCGCAGCACCGCTTTGAGGACAATGTTGTCGAAAAGCTGTGTGAAAACGTCGAGGGAGAAATTCCCGAAGTAATGTATGACAACAAGGCGCAGGAGAATGTTGACTCCTTTGCCAGACAGGTAGGTCAGCAGGGTATCGACCTTGATACATATCTTATGTATATGGGTACCGATAAGGATACCTTCACCTCAATGATGAGAGACAGAGCCGTCAACGATGTCAAATATGAGCTCGCTCTCGAAAAAATAATTGAACTCGAAGAAATCAAAGCGGCAGAGGAAGCCGTTGAGGAAGAATATAAGAAGATGGCGGATGAATACAAGATTGAGATTGACCGTATCAAGGAAATCGTTCCCGTTTCGACAGTTGAGGATCAGCTCAGCAGACAGGCCGCCGCAAAACTCGTTATTGACTCCGCTGAGGCGGTTGCTCCCGCTCCCAAGGCAGAAGAACCCGCAGAGGAAGCAAAAGAAAACTGATCAGAAAAGAGGTAAGTATTATGCCACTTGTTCCGTATGTTATTGAACAGACCAACCGCGGAGAACGCTCATACGACATTTTCTCGCGTTTGCTCAACGACCGTATAGTAGTCCTTTCGGATGAAGTCAACGACGCTACCGCAAGCGTGGTAGTCGCGCAGCTTCTCTATCTTGAAAGTCAGGATCCCGACAAGGATATCAGTCTTTATATCAACAGCCCGGGCGGATCCGTTACCGCGGGTATGGCGATATATGATACAATGCAGTATGTCAAATGCGACGTTTCAACCATCTGCATGGGTATGGCCGCGAGCATGGGCGCGTTTCTGCTCTCAAGCGGCGCCAAGGGAAAGAGATACGCGCTTCCCAACAGCGAAATCATGATTCATCAGCCGCTCGGCGGAATGCAGGGACAGGCAACAGATATGCAGATTGCCGCCGCCCACATTCAGAGAACCAAGGAAAAACTCAATCAGATTCTTGCCGAGAATACCGGCAAATCAATTGAAGACATAGCAAAGGATACCGACAGAGACAACTGGCTCACGGCGGATGAAGCCGCTGAATACGGCCTTGTTGACAAAGTCATTGCTCACAGATAATTTTACAGGAGAAATACCATGGCAAAAGATGACGACAAGCGTTATAATCACATTCCATCCTGCTCTTTCTGCCACAAGAGTCAGAATCAGGTCGCAAAGCTGATTGAGGGCGACGGAGTTTATATCTGCAACGAGTGTGTCGAGCTCTGCCTGTCAATAATCGGCAGCGATCCCCACTCAAGCAGCGCCGGTTCGCTCCCCCGTGATTTTGACTCCCTGCCCAAACCGCATCAGATCAAGGAAATGCTTGATGAATATGTAATCGGTCAGGATAAGGCAAAAATCGCGCTGAGCGTTGCCGTTTACAATCACTATAAACGGATTATGGCTGTGCGCGACACGGATGTTGAGATTCAGAAGGCAAACATACTTATGCTCGGCCCCACCGGCGTAGGTAAAACAATGCTTGCCCAGACTCTCGCCAATATTCTCGATGTTCCGTTTGCGATTGCCGACGCCACGACTCT
>JAFWRV010000211.1 GCA_017519685.1 Clostridia bacterium | reverse complement strand
CATGAATTGAAAAATCACAGCACATACCTTTATCAACAAATTGCTTTTGACAGAATTCTCTCACGAGACCCGGCAGCTGCTCTCTCGGTATTTCATTAGGCAGAGCGGCGACTATGTTTCTCGCCAACTGAGAATTCCATGATTTCTCAATCGCCTCGGCTGAGTTCCACAGCGTTTCTCTGTCGTAATACTCTTTGGGAGCATTCACGGGAAGAAGAATTTCCGAACACATTACTTCTTTGTTTTTACCGGCATAGTATTTCATTTGCTGTTCGTATTGACTGAACAGATTCTGTCCTGCAGCATAAGCGGCGCCGGCAACGGCGGAAGAACCGCTTCTTGTTCTTATGCTGACAGAAAAATGAGGACACGCTATAAGCATCACTCCCTCTCCTACGTATCCTTACATTGAAACATTGCAAACACTCCGTTGTTTGTGATGTTGCAATGCTTTCCGATTGCGAAGCAATCTCACAGTGAGCCTGCGAGCGTCCCCGACAGGGCGCAATGGCACCGTTTGTTTAACGGTGTATAATTGCGCCTCATAACTATCGTTATTCGGGTTTTATACTCGCAAAATAAGCTTCCTTGTTTTCCCGCGTTCTAGCTTCAATCAGTTCGCAGATATACGAATCGCCAAAGGCACAGATGAAGATTTCATCAAGATCGTCATCTGTAAGAAACTCCGGCTCCTTAAGATAAGGCTCAGCACGAAGACCGAGCGAAAAAATGAATTTGTTTCTTCCGCTTTTGGTAAGAAGCCGGTCCTTGGCTTCAAGCGCTTTTAACTTATTTTCGGCAAATCGTATTTTTTTCAGAACAGTGTTCTTCTCATTTTCAAGCTGATCTGCGCGGTCAAGATCTCTCTTATCGGGCACATTATCACCTCCCATCTTTGCAACTTTGCAAGTTTGCGGCTCGGTAGAGATCTTTGCAAAGTTGATTATTCTTCGTCCTCTTCATCTGACTCATCATCGGGAAACTCGTGGAGATTCGGACCTTCGAGCAGTTCCTCGAATTGTTCGGGAGAGAGATTGTGCTTCTTTGCTATGGCAAGAATCTGCGAATTATTAAGATCTTCTATTTTCTTTGCATAATCCTTTTCCTTAGCTTTGAGCTTTTCAAGTGTTGCGGCATACTCTTCAATTCTCGCATGGACCTTATCACGCTCTTCACGAAGCTTCTGAAGCTTTTGATTCATAGTGTCACCACCTTTCGCTTTAGATTTCGGGGAACGATGCATTCACCGTTCTCCGCTATAACTTATTAGGAAAAATCCGAAAAAGCGAAAAAATGCGTGACATGCCGAAAGATTGGTTTGTGACATTTTTCAGTTCCCGGTTCCGCCTGAGATGGTGAATTATTCGTTCCTCCGCTATAACTTATTAGGAAAAAACTGAAAAAGCGAAAAATCGCGTGACACCCTCAAAGATTGGTTTGTGACATTTTTGCCTGAAAACAAAAAAGCCGGCCCCGAAATAATCGGAAACCGGCAAATAAAAGTCCGCAACAGCAGACACAAAATGATATAAAATTATTTACTTTTTAATTTATATAAGATATAATATTTAAGATTGGATAATTATACCCTTATGTGAGGTTAATATGACAAAAGACAATCATCAGAAAATACGCCTGCTCAGGATTTATGAGATTCTTCGCAATGAATCGGGACCTGAGCATCCGATAAAAACATCGGATATGACTGCAAAGCTCGCGGAGCTCGGCATCAAATGTGACCGGCGCACTTTTGCCCGTGATGTCGATTTACTCAACAGCGAAGGTTTTGAAATATTCAAAGAGAAAAACGGCCACGATATGTATTACTGGGTTGATGACAGCAGATTCAGTGATTCTGAATTAAGTATTCTCCTCACCCAGCTGCAGGCTTCAAAATATCTTTCAAAAAAGAAAACCGCCGTGCTGACCGAAAAGGTGGCCAACATCGGCGGCATACACAGAGCGGAAATGCTCAGCGAACAGGTAGTAAGATTCAATAATAATAAGCGCGGCAACGAACAGGTTTATTACATAATTGATTTTATTAACACAGCGCTAAGAGAAGGCAGAATACTTTCGTTTGAATATCGTGTGCCCGATGAGAATCATAACCTTGTGTTGCATAATCCGGATAAACCCAGGCACACGGTTGAGCCAGTCAAGGCGATTATTGCTGACGAGAACTTTTATCTTATCTGTTATGATTCTTCAAAGCCCGATCTGATATGCACTTACAGAATTGACCGAATGTATCAGGTCAATCTTGAAGGCGCCATGAGCCGTAAGGCAAAAAACTTCGCCGCTAAATTTGACATTGCAAAATATCATGATCAGGTTGTCAGAATGTTCGGCGGCGAGCTGATGAAAGTAACGCTTGAATTCAGCAAGAAAATGATTCCGGCAATATATGACGAATTCGGTGATGAAACTGAAATCACAAAAATCGATGATAATAATTTTATCGCCGAAGTCGATGCTCAGATAAGCCCGACCTTCTGGGGCTGGCTATTCACCTTCCAGGGTCAGATTAAGATTGCCGGACCGGAAGAAGTGCAAACCTTAAAAACACAGTATCTTGCTTATCTGGTGTTTGATTGAATCCAAATTATATAAAGGCAAAATTTTTTCTCGATTAACTTCCGATAATATCTGATTATAAGAATCAACTGGAGGATTTGTTTTGAGCCCTATATTGGATAAAAAACAGATGTCTGAAGAAGACATAAAATTGAAT
>JAFWRV010000210.1 GCA_017519685.1 Clostridia bacterium | reverse complement strand
GTGAGGAGCTTTGTTCATTACAAGGTCGCGTACGGCTCCGCCCACAATATAAGCGGAATAACCGGCGCTGTTAAGAGTCCGTATTACGGACTCCGCTTCTTCTGAAATCCTGTAAGTCATAATTACTCCCAGGTCTTCCAGATTTCGGGGCAGTAACCGATTGTTGCCGCTTTGCCGTTACGTACAACAGGTGTACGAAAAAGTTCCCCGCACTCCAGAAGTTTCTCAATTTTTGCCTCATCGCCGGCAACATATTTAATGAAGCTTTTTTCGTAGTATTTTGATTTCTCATTAATCAGGTCTTCGAGAGAATTAAAATTGGAAAGAACAGAATTAAGCTCTCCCCTGCTCAGACTTTTCTGTGACAGATCAATGAACTGAAACTTAATGTTTCTTTCTTTGAAATATCTCTGAGCTTTCTTGGTGTCAAAACATTTATTCAGACCGAAAATCTGTATATTCATAATCAATATGCCTCAAATTTACTGATAGTGGCAAAGCATCTTGCCTTTTTTATTACCAATTTGAAATACCTTGCCCTGACTTCCTTGAAACGGCAGATACGTTTATAACCGATTACGGTTCCTTCCGAAAGCTTTTTCCACTTTCCTCCAAGCTGAACAAACAGCTCGAATTCTTCAATCTGCTGCCCGGTTCTGATGTGTTCTCCGAGAACTATTTTATCAATATCAAATTCATCCGTAAGGTCAAGCACAAGCTCCGCTCCCTCGGGGTCATCGCCGGAATGCCAATATGATTCGGGATCGTCATTCAGAATATGCTGACCGGTATGGTCCTTATCAAGATGACGGTTATCCGTCATCACGGAATCCTCGGCAAGATTTTCATTGAAATCAATTTCCAGCTGAGCGCCCATCGAAAGCAGCGTTTCAATATCCTTTTCATTTATTTTTCCCGACGGCATTGGCGGAATATTAAGCAGAAACGCCGCGTTCGCTCCGACGGAATTATAATAAATGCTCATAAGTTTTGAAAGAGGTTTGATTGTATAATCGTCCGACGGATGATAAAACCAGCCCTTACGTATCGAAACATCAACCTCCGCGGGGTACCATATCAGTTTATTGCAGTTTTTGATTGCCTTGCGGCTGCCGAGATCAAGGTCGGTAGGATTGATTTTTTTCGGCGGCTTTGAAATATCGGACTGACTGCCGGCTCTGATTAATTCCTGATTTGAATAATAGTAAGGAACTACGCTCCATTCGCTTTTTCTGCAAACTCCGGCTTCGTTTCCGCACCAGCGGACATCGGGACCCGATATATGAATGGTCGCATCCGGCTGAAGCTCTCTTATCAGAGAGTAATAACTCTCCCAGTCATATTCCTGCTTTCTGCCGTTAGGTCCTTCTCCGCACGCTCCGTCAAACCAGACACAGAACAAATCGCCGTAATTTGTCAGAAGTTCCCTTAACTGATTTCTGAAGAATTCGTTATACGGCTCACCCTGACCGTATGTTTCCTCATGGCGGTCCCACGGAGAAACGTAAATGCCGAATTTAATGCCGAATTCTTTGCAAGCCGCGGCGCACTCTGCAACAACATCGCCGTGCCCGTCCTTCCATTTGCTTGAACGGACCGAGTGATCGGTATATTCCGTCTGCCAGAGACAGAAGCCGTCGTGGTGCTTTGCAGTCAGAATAAGTCCGCGCATTCCGGTAAGCTGACAGAGCTTTGCCCATTGACGGCAATCAAGGGTTTCGGGATTGAACAGCTCAGGATCCTCATTACCGTTTCCCCATTCGGAATCGGTAAATGTATTCATTCCGAAATGCATAAAAGCGTAAAATTCCATTTCCTGCCATTTAAGCTGTCTTTCGGACGGGACCACAGAAGCCGCATATTTAATATAATCGGGAGTTTTTGACATTCGTTTTCCCTCGCATAAAATAATTTTTAATATTCTATCATCTTTCCCGATATCTTTCAACAATAACTTGACAATAATTTCTTTTTCTTATAATATTTATTTATCTTAAAAATTGGGGTGACATAATGAAATACTGCGATTTTGTCAACACAAAACAGGGCTCCGCTTCGGTGCACAGATTCAGCAACGGCAATACATTGCCTCTCTGCCAGCTTCCGTTCGGAATGGCGGCTTTTGCTCCGCAGACAGTTGAAAACAATTTAAGGTGGTACTATCATCCCGACAGCAGATCTTTTGAGGGAATAAGAATCACGCACCAGCCGTCTCCCTGGATCGGCGACTACGGCGCGCTGTGCTTTATGCCTCAGAAATCTCCCCTTAATATCGGTGAAGAAGAAAGATGGTCGGGATTCAGGCCGGAAGACGCCCTGCTTACTCCTTATACACTCAAATATAATCTTCTGCGCACACGTTCGGTCATAGAAGTCACACCGACAGAAAGATGCGCCGTAATCAGAGTTGAATTCAAAGACGACAGCGACAATTTCTTTTCTGTTTTGCCGGTTGACGGAAACAATTCATTTTCATTTGACCCGGAAAAGAACATCCTGACCGCGGTAACAGACCAGAACGCCGGGAGCGACGTAAACTTCAGGGAATACGTTCTGTTTGAATTTCCCGAGGGCAGTGTCGATAAAGACTCGATTTACACACAGGATGAAGACAATATCAGCGCTTCATTTGAAATTAAAGGGAAAAAAGCAGGCATTCATATCGGACTTAAAAACAAGGTTACGGAAATCAGACTCGCTACCTCATATATCTCGGCTTCCCAGGCGTTGATTTCACTTGAAAGGGAAATCGGCAATAAAACGTTTGAAGAAGTCAGATCACACGCCGCGGATATGTGGGAAAAATATCTTTCCAGGATAGAAATAACTCCTTCGGATGAAAAGCAGATGAGAACATTCTATTCCTGTAT
>JAFWRV010000209.1 GCA_017519685.1 Clostridia bacterium | reverse complement strand
TTTGTTTTTTTAGTGGCTGTGGGGGAATATGCAATGATTTGTTATAAATGTTTGAAAAATATACCCAATGATGCAAAAATCTGTCCGGAGTGTTCTATTCCGACAGCGTATATTCCACAGGGAATGCAACCAAATTCAAATGATGAATTAAAAGATTGTTTCATTGCCATCGCCAAAGAAAAAACTGAAAGTAGTGATATGTATAGGTGCTTCTTTAAAGGCGATACTATGCCCGATTGGGTTGTCACTGCAATTAAATCTTTTGGTGAGCATTTAAAGCCGGATGATGTATTATATGCAGTTAATCTCGCAATGTTCGGTGCTGGTAAAAGCGGATTAATTATAACGGGCGATTCATTTTGTTTTAAGAATGTTGGCAATAAAGCGTTTGCACGATTTGAAGACATTTCAAGCATATACAAAGCAGTTGATTCGCCTGTTGTACATATGTATTACAGAAACGGCGAAAAGATGCAAATGAGCATACCCGAAAAATTCACCAGTGTTGTTGTATCTTGCTTCAACCTATATTGTTTAACCAATAGTCTTCCGATTGAAAACTATTTTTCTAAAAAAGAAACAGTTCTCTATACAAAGGAAGCCCCGCAGACAGAAACCACTCCGGATGACAAATCTGTTCTTTGTGAAGATGGTACTCCCTGTGTTGAAACTGCTTTTGCAGAAAGAACGGAAGAAAAAACTGAGCCTTATAATAATAAGTTGTATCCAACAGAAGAAAACATTGAGGTGCCCAAAACGCCCGGATTCTTTTCGGATATGAGAGATGCTCTTACGAGTGGTTTTGATTCTGACAGTTCTTTTGCCAACGATTTAAGTGATTCAGTTGAAAATGCTAAAAATGCGGGGATTGATTTTGGAAAAACCGCAATGAGTAAAGCAAAGAAAGTTTTTGAAAGTTTAACTTCCAGGACTGAAGAAACGGTTATTAAAAAAACTGAATATCTCTCAAGTGAAGAAAAAAGAGATCTTATTGCGATTGCTTCTGCCATTGAAGGATTTGAAATTGCTGGCAAGGTAAAATCCGACATTAAAGCGGCTGCAAAAAACTTTGCGACTGGAGTGAATATTAATACTGTTTTATTTATTGTAAGCACATCTTTGTTTGGCTTCAAAACCGGCTTCATTTTTACCGATGACCGTATGTATTACTATTCGTCCGGAGAAAAAAGAGTAATATTTTACAAGGATTATGAGGATTTGTATCCGGATTCCGACAGTTCAAAAAAGCGTTATTTCATAAAACTATCGAGCGGAGAAGAGGTGTCTTTTAATAATTATGATTTCAGCAGAAGGGCTGAAAGCATAAAAAAATTTATAGAATTAATAAGAGAAATGTACACTCGGAACAATCTTTTTGAAAATGAAGACAGTTCATTCATTAACGATCTGACAAAAATTGTTTCAAAGTATCAATACCGACTTTCCGAATCATCTGATAATGTTAGCATTATCGGAAATATTAATAAGGATAGGTTTAATAATGCGAAGGACAAATATGCACCTAATGCGCTTTATGAACAATGCCTGCTTTTAGCTGACAGTTCATTCTTTGGCAGTGCAAAAAAAGGAATAATGATTACTTTTTGGGGGATATATTGCAGAGGTTCCAATGACTTGATTTCAGTAGGCTTTTTTGATATAGATGAAGTCATAACAGATGAAAAAACCGCGATTATCAAGCTTAAAAACGAAACTATGTTGGTAATAGAGTCAGCTCTTGTTTATGAAAATGTATTAGGAGAACTTATCAACGAAATAAATGATTTCTATAAAAGGGTTTTAAGCGGTTCTGTAAAGTATGAGACTTTAGGGGACACGACG
The DNA here is from genome assembly GCA_017519685.1 of Clostridia bacterium. Taxonomy (GTDB): domain Bacteria; phylum Bacillota; class Clostridia; order Oscillospirales; family Acutalibacteraceae; genus CAG-177. The sequence continues at coordinate 2,576 of JAFWRV010000209.1, read as the reverse complement.
GATTATTATTCTTTGCTGTCTATAAACTTTGAAACGGCAAAAACTGCATCTACTGTTGAACTGGAAGAAAAATACAAACTGGGCAACCCTTATGCAGGCATTGAGCTTGCGGATCGTTATATAAACAGCGGCCAAACCAGAAAAGCTTTAAAAATCTATGAAAACATTCAGCACCCAATAGCACTCAGAAAACTTGGTGAGATATACTTTTCAGGTGTTTTTGTAGGGAGGGATACTCAGAAAGCTGAATCTTATTTTAAAAGAGCAACCGAACTTGGCGACCTCGAATCAGAAGTGTCAATAGCAAACTTTTATTTTCTGGGTATCAATCACAACATTGATTACAAAAAAGCTTTCGAGATTTACAAAGGAACGTATGCTTCGGTTTCTGTAGATAAACTACCTATAAGCATGCTCCACAATCTCGGTCTATGCTACAAATACGGATATGGTACAAATATTGATCTTGCAGAAGCTGAAAAGATGTTTTCTTTATCGAAAGACAAAGATTGGTCTGCAAAATATCAGCTAGCCGAGCTTTACACCGAATATCCGGAATATGAAGAAAAAAGCTCCCTTGGAGTACAGTATCTGAATGAGCTTATTAGTGAAGGATATGTTCAGGCAAAAACGCTTATGGGCAAACTCCTTTTTGAAGGCAGGCATGTTAATGTTGATTTGCCGCAGGCGTATGCGCTACTCAAAGACGCTGTAAACAGCAACGATGTTGAAGCAAAATATCAACTGGCACTGGCAGGTGTGTATTCAAGCGGTAAATATCTGCCGTTGAATGAGGCGTTTGAGTTAATGAAAAGTGCTGCAGAGAGCAAGCATATTGCTGCTACAAGAGATGTTGCCGTAATGTATCAATTCGGAATAGGAGTCAAAAAGGATATTTTTTCGGCAAAGCAGTATTATGAATTAGCTGCGAGTAGGGGAGACAAGTTTTCTTCCGAATGGAAGTCATATACAAAAGGCTTTTTGAATAAACTTCGCTCGGCCGACTATATTTGCGACCCCGACCAGCAGGAAGACGATAATCCGTTTGTTTCATTAGAGGCAAAAGAATCTCAGACATCTGATAACGGATTGGATTCTTTCGTTTTTTCTTACGGAGATCAGGCCTTGATTAAGGCGTATGATTACGGAAATGTTTATGCAAAAAGAAAATTGACAACAGCAGAAGATTTGCTTAAAAAGAGCAGTTCAGCAGGTATTACCACATTGGTAGCCGAGAAGCAGTTCAGCAATTTTCCTCTTTTTTTCAAAAGTAAGGGTCACGGCGAAGCGATGGAATATGCCGCACATATTGATGACTTGCTTCATTATAAACATGCCAGATGGGTTGGAAGGAGCCAAACTGAGGGCGGTGCGGACAGAACGGTAGGCCTTTTTAACCAAACTCAGATTCAAAGCAAGTGTTTCGAATCGTCCAATCAGGGCATAAGAAATTTTTTGGATCAGGTTTGCCCCAATGGACAGGATAAGTATCCGGGTATGATTTTTGAGGTAAACGATGATCTTTATAACAACCCGAATTTCAAAATTGAGGTTGACAAGAGATTCGGTGAGGGAACCTTTGATGCCAGGTGCAAAAGTTCCGGATATACACACGAGCAATGCTTAAACATAAAAAAATTCGGCACTTTTGATTCTATCAAAGTAGATATCAAAGCAGGTCATGTTGCGGCAAGAGGAGCTTTTGCGTTATCATTTGCGATATCATTTGGCGTTTCTGTTATAAACGGAGCAGACCCCACAGACGCTTTGAAGCAATCGGTTAATATGGGCATCAAGACATATGGTACTGTTCTTACCCAAAGTGTGATAACTGCGCAATTCCTGAAAACCGCCATAGGAAAAGGTTTTATTACAAATCAACGTGATGTAATTTCACATTTAGCCCAAAATGACGGAGTTAAAAATGTGCTTGAGAAAGCAACCGGCTCAACCAGCATGACAACTAAGAACGCAAGTAAAATAATGAAGACGACAATCGTGTCAAATGTTGTGTTGACCGCAATCATGTCTGCTCCCGATATGTTGCGCGTTATTGAGGGACGGGAATCGTCAAGGCAATTGGTCGTAAATACAGCAACAAACGCTTCAAGCATCGCGGCCGGCAGTGTCGGATACTATATAGGCGCGGCCTGCGGGTCTGTTGTCCCTGTTGTCGGTACATTTGTCGGAGGTTTAATAGGAGCTTCTATTGCCGGCTCTGTTGCAGGTAAAGTTACCCGAGGCATCCTGACAGAGGTTCTGGGAGATGATGAAAAGGAAATGCTGAGTATTTTTAACAATGCTCTGGTTTCCGTTGCCGAGGACTATTTGCTTTCAGAAGACGAGCTCAATTATGTTGTTGATGAGCTGCAAAGCGGTACTGTTTTAACACAAAACGGCTTGAGAGATATATATGCTGCAGATGACAGAAAAGAGTATTGTGTTGGAAAAATAAGACCGGTCGTTGAGGAAGTTTGCGAATTAAGGACTTTTGTTGTCATGCCGAAAGAAGAAGATTACATTGCTACTTTAGGTGAAGCATTAGAGGAAACAGCAATTGAATAAAATGCGTTTTT
>JAFWRV010000208.1 GCA_017519685.1 Clostridia bacterium | reverse complement strand
CCGAAGCGCCCTACTCATCGCCCTTCGGATTTGTCTGCGCTTTGAATGAGAGCGGAGAAAGAATCTGGACCTCGTTTATAACCGATGAAAACATGACGGTATGTCCGACCGGAATCGCCGTTCTGAGAAAAGGAAACATTGCCGTTTCCGGATACCTTACCGGCAGGGATTATCAGACAGACGCGTTTGTGGCTGTTTTTGATTCCGACGGAACGCAGACAGCGATGCATGTTCTTTCGGGCGCGGGATATGATGTTTTAAACTGTATCGCCGCGACATCAGACGGCTATGTCACGGGCGGAAAGACATCGTCAACGGACGGTGATTTTGAAGGACTTCCCGACTACGGTCACAATATCTCGATTCTTATCCGTTATGACAAAGACGGTAATGTAATATGGAAACGCTATCTCGGCGGAAGCGGCGTTTCGGGAGTTGAAGATGTTGACACAGACGGCGACAACAATGTTTTCGTTTCTGTTTCAACTCTGTCAAACGACGGTGAATTTTCATCATTCAAAGGCTTGCTCAAAGGCTCGCTTGACAATGTAATTCTCAAGTACGACGCCTACGGCAGTCTTGTCTGGAACAGCGTGCTTTCAACAAACGGCAGAGATAATTTCAACTGCGTCGTATCCGACGGAAACGGAGGATGCCTTGCCGGCGGATATTATCAGCTTTCCGGTTCCTCGGTAACCCTCGGAACGCTCAAAGGCACTGTTTTCTTAGGCGGAACGGATGCTCTGATTGTTAAAATCGACCCGGACGGAGCTGTCAGATGGCAGAGCAACATTAACGGCGGCGGCAACGATTTCATAAACGACCTCATAAAGATTAAAAACGGTTACGCCGTTTGCGGTTACAGCAATTCCTCAAACGGAAGGTTCAGCACCAATTACGGTGATTATGACGGCTTCTGCGCCGTATTTTCATCGACCGGAAAAATGATTTCAATGATTAACCTCGGCGGCAGCGATGCCGACAACGCCCACGCGCTGGCGTACCCCGATTCATCGCTTGTAATTCTGGGCTATTCGGTATCGGATAACGGATATTTCGACGGTCAGAACCGTTACGCCGATATGTATTCATCCGGAAACGGCCTGGACTATGCGCTGTATGACAGCTTTGCCGCAAAATACAGACTGGAAATGTAAACAAACGGGCTACCTTCGGGTAGCCCGTTTAATATTTGTGTGTGTTTTGCTGTGTCAGATCGCCGCAGGAGAGCTTACTGCACCGGAGTACGTGTCGCCGGCTCCGACGGCTGAATATAGGCGGAGGTTGACGGCACGGTTGTCGCCCAGTCATAGGTGTCATGGGTGAAAGATTCATCGGGTGTCTGCTCCGTGTCTATGCCGACCTCTCCGTTTTCGTCTCCGCTTTCATCAGCGGTGGTAAGCGGAGCGTAAACCTTCAGGATGACTTTTGAGCCGACGGTATATTTTTTGCCCGGAACGAGAGACATATCAATGACTTCGTTATCGGCGTACGCTCCCGACTGGGTTTCCTCTTTTGACACCTCAAAGCCGAGCTCGGTCAGAGTGATGTATGCCTTGTCATACGTTTCTCCCTTGATATCGGGAAGCTCGACGTATTCTGTTCCCTGACTGACGGTAAGCACTATTTTTGTGCCCTTTTTGACCGTGGTATCCGCCTGTATATCCTGGCTGATTATATATCCCTTATCAACGGTGTCGCTGTAAACATCCTCTTTTGTAATCAGGAAATTGCTGCTGAACACGCCGTTTGACTTGACTTCATCATAATATTTGCCCTTGAAATCGGGAACCTGAACATCCTCTTCGACAACCGCGGCGGTTGTGCTTTCATGTGGTTTGAGATTGAAATTGAATTTGTCGCGGAAGACGGTCATCGCAAGCGCCGCGAAGGTTCCGAGACCGATGAGGATTATGAGAAACGCTGTCAGGAACATTGCCCTGGCAGGAGATTTTTTCTTCTTGTTTCTGTCGGGCGACGGCTGACTCTGACGGGTCTGCTGCGGAGCCGCGGGAGGAGCGGGCTTTCTGCCGTAGGTCACGCCTGCCGCGGTGGCGGACGGAGTCGCGGAAAGCTCGGCGCGAAGCTGCTCAACGGTTCTTGTTCTGTCCTGCGGAAGAATCTGAAGGGCGTTGATAAGGCCGTTGATAACATAGGCAGGAAGGGCTTCGGCGAATTTTCCCGGGACCATGAGGCGGTCGTTTGTCATTCTCTCTTTTGAGGGAATCGGGTCGCTGCCTATAAGAGTACGGTACAGCACTGCCGCGAAGGCGTAAATATCGGTCCAGGGGCCTTGCTGCGCCTCAAATCCGTATTGCTCAACAGCGGCGTAGCCGTCATAAATCTGAGGAGTAAGACGGCTCCCCGCGCTTCTTACTTCGCCAATCGAGAAGCCGGTGATTTTGATTTTTCCGTCTTCGCCGATAACGAGATTTGTCGGGGAAATACCGCGGTGAATGATTCCGTTGGTGTGAAGGGTGCCGAGGGTGGAAAGGGTGGGCATAAGAAGCTGCCTCGCCTTTTCCCAGGGGATGTAACCCGTCTTGCTTCTGAGAAGAAAATCGCGCAGCGAAATGCCGTCAAAGTGATCGTAAATCGCGTATGATGTTGAAAAATCGCCGATAACGTCGGTGACTTTAATCAGGGCGGAAAGGCCGTTGAGCTTTGCGAGCTTGCCCCACATTTCCTCGAAACTTCTTCTGAGGTCTGCGTAGATGCCTTCCGAGCCGAGACGCACCTGAATATTGAGATTTGATTCGGTTCTCGCAATGAAAGCGACCGGAAGAAACTCCCTGATGTTGACGGCTTTTTTCTCTTTGAGATCCCAACCGATATAGGTTGTTCCCTCGGAATTGCTGTCTAAAATTTTACCCACCATATAGCGGTTGCCCACAACTGTTCTTACGGGCAGATAAGGAAGCGGCTGAACCGTGTCGGTATAATAGCCGCAATAGGGACACTTTTTTTCGTCGCCTATTTCGCGCATGCAGCTCATGCAGAGATTATCGGAACTTACCATATATAAACACTCCCCTTTTCCGGAAAGCCGAATAATTGCCGAAAAATTTCAACAGTTTATAATTATAAAAAATTATATAATAAGCGATTTATTTTGTCAACCGATGTCACCAAACTGTAATATTTTTCGTCAAATTATTCAATCGTCAAAGAAATATTTCGTTACGGTATAGCATTTTATTATCTTGAATTCGTAATAAATTACTGTTATAATTTTATATATTATTATAATAGGGGGAAATGAGTCATTTATGGCTGCGAAAAATAATGTACCGCTTTATCTTTTCCATGAGGGCACAAACGCGAAAGCTTATGAGTATCTCGGCTCTCATCCGGCGGGAAAGAACAAAACGGTTTTCAGAGTATGGGCGCCCAACGCCGTATCGGTCAGCGTCGCCGGAGATTTCAACGGCTGGGATAACGGAGCGTCCCCGATGGAAAAAATCAGCGACAGCATCTGGGAGTGCAAAGTTTCCGGCGTTAACAAATACGATGCATATAAATATCTGATACGTACCAAAGACGGCAGGGAGATTTTCAAAGCCGACCCTTACGCCTTCCACGCCGAAACAAGACCCGGGACGGCGTCAAAATACTATCCTTCCGTTGACTTTGACTGGGATGACGGAGCGTGGATGAAAAAGAGGAAGGAAACCGATATTTATTCCTCTCCCGTTAATATTTATGAAGTCCATATCGGCTCATGGCAGGTTTATGAAGACGGAAATCCGATTCCCTACCGTGAAATCGCCGACCGGCTTATTCCTTATGTCAAAGAAATGGGATATACCCATATTGAACTGCTCCCGATTCTTGAGCATCCGTTTGACGGCTCCTGGGGATATCAGGTGACCGGATACTTCGCTCCGACATCAAGATACGGTACCCCGGAGGATTTTGCCGCCTTTGTCGAAAAAGCGCACAAGGCGGGAATAGGCGTTATCCTTGACTGGGTACCCGCCCATTTTCCGAAGGACGCCTTCGGTCTTTATGAGTTTGACGGAACTCCCTGCTATGAATACTCCGACCCCAGAAAGGGAGAGCATTATCAGTGGGGAACAAGGGTGTTTGATTACGGCAAACCCGAGGTGCGCAGTTTCCTGATTTCAAGCGCGATGTACTGGATAGAAAAGTATCACATTGACGGACTCAGGGTTGACGCGGTTGCCTCAATGCTTTATCTCGATTACGGCCGTGACGACGGTCAGTGGATACCTAATATTTACGGCGGCAGGGAAAATTTAGAGGCCGTTTCGTTCCTTCAGCAGTTAAACACTTCTGTTTTCAAAGAGCACGGCGATGTTCTGATGATTGCTGAGGAAAGCACCTCCTGGCCGATGGTTTCAAAACCGCCTTATGACGGTGGACTAGGTTTCAACTTCAAATGGAATATGGGCTGGATGAATGACTGCCTGAGATATTTCTCTCTTGACGGCGTGTTCAGAAAGTTCAATCACGACTGCCTGACGTTTTCGTTCTTCTACGCGTTTTCGGAGAATTTCGTGCTTCCCATTTCGCACGATGAAGTCGTTCACGGAAAATGCTCGCTGATAAACAAGATGCCCGGCTCCTATGAAGAAAAGTTTTCCGGAGTCCGCTCCTTCCTCGGATATATGATGAGCCATCCCGGCAAGAAGCTTCTGTTTATGGGCTGCGAATTCGGGCAGTTCATAGAGTGGAATTACAAACAGCAGCTTGACTGGATGCTGCTTGACTATGAGTCGCACAGAAAGCTGAAGCAGTACACAGCAGACCTTAATAAATTCTATCTCAAGAATCCCGCCCTCTGGGAAATCGATTACAGCTGGGACGGTTTCAGATGGATAGTCAGCGATGACTGTGACAATTCCTGCGTTTCCTATCTGAGAAGAGACAGGAAGGGCAATGAAATCATAACGCTCTGCAACTTCACCAATGTCACGAGAAGAAACTACCGCATCGGCGTTCCTAAGGCGGGTCCTTATAAAGTGGTATTCTCCTCATCCGATCCCGCGTACGGAGGCAGGGGAGAAAGCACCGTCGGCTCGGTCAAGGCGAAGAAAATACCCATGCACGGTTTCGATTACAGCATTGAGCTTGATATAGAGGGGCTCAGCTGCCTTTACATAAAAAACAATTCCAGAAAGAAAACCGTTAAGGAGGATAAATAAATGGCAAGAAAACACGAATGCATAGCCATGCTGCTTGCAGGCGGCCAGGGCAGCCGTCTCGGCATTCTGACAAAGAACATTGCGAAGCCCGCCGTACCCTACGGAGGCAAATACAGAATTATCGACTTTCCTCTTTCAAACTGTGTCAATTCGGGCATTGATACCGTCGGTGTCCTGACACAGTATCAGCCGCTCGTTCTCAACGATTATATCGGGAACGGCCAACCGTGGGATCTTGACAGAGCCGACGGAGGAGTTCATATTCTTTCTCCCTATCAGCAGATAAGCGGAACCGAATGGTATAAAGGAACGGCAAACGCCATTTATCAGAATATTAATTTCATCGAGAGATATGACCCCGAGTATGTCCTCATTCTTTCCGGCGACCATATCTACAAGATGGATTACTCCGAGATGATTGACTACCACAAAGAAAAGAACGCGGACTGCACAATCGCCATGCTTGAGGTTCCCTGGGAGGAGGCAAGCAGATTCGGTCTGATGATAGTCAATGATGACGGTTCAATTGCCGAATTTGAGGAGAAGCCCAAAAATCCGAGAAGCAACAAGGCGTCAATGGGCGTCTATGTATTCAGCTGGAAGAAACTCCGTCAGTATCTGATTGATGATGAAGCGGACGCGGATTCATCAAATGACTTCGGTCACAATCTCATCCCCGCAATGCATCAGAACGGCGAGAGAATGTTTGCCTATCAGTTTGACGGCTACTGGAAGGATGTCGGAACAATCGACTCCCTCTGGGACGCGAACCTCGATCTGCTCAATCCGAAGGTTGACCTCAACCTTGACGATGACGGCTGGAAGATTTATTCGAGAAACCCCGCCGCTCCGCCTCATTTTGTCGGATCGAACGCGGAGCTTATAAATTCAATGGTAACGGAAGGATGCAAGATTGACGGCCATGTCGATTTCTCCGTTCTGTTTGCCAATGTAACCGTTGAAGAGGGCGCGGAGGTCAAATACTCGATAGTGATGCCCGGCACGGTTATAAAGAAAGGCGCGACCGTTCAGTATTCAATTGTAGCCGAAAACGCTGTGATAGATGAGGGCGCGACAGTCGGAAAGAGCCCCGAAACAATGGAAAACATAGCCGATTGGGGCGTTTCGGTAATCGGCAACGGCGTTCATATCGGAAAGAACGCGGTCATTGAACCCAAGGCAATGATAGATTCGGATGTCGGAGGTGCGGAATAATGTCAGCAAACGATGTACTCGGAATTATATTTTCAAATGCTTATGACGAAGTGATACCCGAACTCACGGCGCTCAGAACTATGGGCTCCGTTCCTTACGCGGGACGTTACCGTCTGATAGACTTTCCGCTTTCCAGCATGGTCAACGCGGGAATCACCAAAGTCGGCGTAATCACAAACAATAACTACCGTTCGCTGATGGACCACATCGGAAACGGCAAGCCGTGGGACCTTTCCAGAAAAAGAGAAGGTCTGACGCTTCTTCCCCCGTTCAGCGGACCCGACTCGGGAATGTTCAAAGGCAAGGCGGACGCTCTTTACGGAAGCATCAGCTACATCAGCGACTCCGGCAAGGATTATGTTCTGCTTACCGACTGCAATGTTCTCGGAAACATTGATTATGATGATATGCTCAGATATCATATTGAGAAGAAGTCGGATATGACTCTTGCCTACGCGGAGGCAATTCCGCCCGAAATCAAGAACTCTGTTGAATATACCGTTGATGATGACGGCAGAATCACCGAGTCAAGATTTGTCGATACATATACTTCATCCGCGAAATTCTCTCTTAAAGTCATGATAATCGGAAGAACTCTGCTCGAGCGTCTTCTTCACGAGGCGAACGCCAAGAGAATCAGCGATTTTGAAGATATCGTTTCACCTTGCATATCCCAGATGAGAGTTTACGGATACAGACAGGAATCCTATGTCAAGGTTATCAGCTCAATCCGTTCTTATTATGACGCGAATCTCGACCTGCTCGATGAAAAAATCAGAAAAGATCTTTTCCCCGCGGATCTTCCGATTTACACAAAGATAAGCGACAGATCCCCGACCGTTTACGGAATCAATTCGGCAGTCGGAAACTCACTTGTTGCCGACGGATGCAAAATTGACGGCGAAGTGGAAAACTGCATTATATTCAGGGGAGTTACCGTTGCGAAAGGCGCGAAAGTCAAAAACTCCATCATTATGCAGGATACCGTTATCGGCGAGGGCGCGGCAGTGGATTGCGTAATTGCCGATAAGGATGTCAGAATTTCAACCCGCAAGACTCTCAGCGGCGCTTCAAACTATCCGGTTTATATCGGTAAAGGAATAGTAATCTGAGGAGACAGTATGGCAGATAACAGGAAAAAACAAAATATTGTGACCGCTGTCATAGTCGTGATTGCGGTGCTGCTCGCGGCGGTTGCCATTCTGGTCAAAACCGGTGTCATAAAGTCACGGCAGCCGGAGGAGACGGAGACGGAAACGACCGAGGTTGAAACCTTTGTCACCGTTATTGTCGAAACCTCGGTTGACGATGAGGGCAATGTGCATCAATATACGATGACCGACTTCTACACAAAGCCGTCGCATTCGTCAAATCACCGTTATCCCACAACAACAAAAAAGACGACCGCCACAACGACCGAGAAAGTCGATTATTTCGTGGAGGTAACAAGCGTTGAGGATGAAACCGACGAAAACGGCGAGCCCGTTACCGATGAGAACGGCGAAAAAGTCACAAAAATCGTGAAAAAGACGATACCCTCGGATGAAAACGGCAGCACGACCGGCACCACAACCGAAACCACCACGGAAACGACAAGTGAAACCACAACAAAAATAGTTTATGTTACAGACCCGATTTCAAAGAAGCCGATCAAAAATATAAGGGGCGAGTATATAATCAAGGAAATCGAAACCGAGGCCACGACGACCAAGCCGTCGGAAACTTCCAAGACACAGGCAAGCGAAAAAACTTCCGCTTCAACAAAGGCCGGTGAAAAGACTACCGCTTCAACAAAGGCCGGTGAAAAAGAAAGTACAACCGCGATGCCGAGAACATCGGACAAGGAAACCGATAAGGAAACAACGTTTATCAGACCGACAATTGACCTTGAGCCGTCATCGGTCAGTCAGCAGGTTATTTCCGGCACGGCATCTTCCGAAAAACAACAAT
>JAFWRV010000207.1 GCA_017519685.1 Clostridia bacterium | reverse complement strand
GGAAAATAGAAAAATTACCTGAATCATCAATTAAACATGATAATAACCTCGAGGAAATGCTGGGAAAAGATAGGTTTATACAGGTTTCTTCTCCCGAAACAGAACACGGCGTTGCGTTTGCTATTCCCGTATTCAGATTTCCGGAATGGTATTATTGCCCTAATTGCCACCGGCTCGACAATTATCATAATCTTAAACAACATGTAACTAACTACAGCAGTGATAATGTTTCCAAGCTATGCTGTAACAGGTGTTCGACAAAAGACAATAAGGTTTATTTAATACCATCAAGATTTATTGTCGCGTGTATTAATGGCCACATTTCGGATTTCCCATACAGTTGGTGGGTTCACAAAGGACATCCTTGTGAGAAAAAGCCAACACATCCTTCACTTACATTGGAATACGATGGTACAACAGGTGGATTGAGAGGCATTAAAATAAAATGTCTGGATTGTGGCGAAGATAGAACCATGGAAGGATGCATGAGCAAGGATGCGTTGAAATCCTTACATTGCCTTGCCGAAATGCCATGGAACGGGAAAGATGGAAGAAGGTGGGTAACAGATCCAAATAAGTGTGATGCAAAAATCCGAGTGCTTCAGAGAAGTGCAAATAATGTATACTATGCTAAAACTCAAAGCGCTCTTACAATTCCTCCTTTTAGCAGAAGAATGGAGTATGCTATCTTAGCAAATGAAAGTGCGATTCGTGAGAACACATTTTATGATAGCAAAGAAGAAATAATCATCCATCTTACCAAGGAATATAAAATGAATATTGTTGATTATTTAAACAGCATTGATTTAGTTTTCAAATCATCGGGAGCGTCTGCAGAGCGTATTGCAGATGCAGAAACGGAGTTGAGTCTAAACTTCTCACCGGAATATAGAGATTATCTTTCCAGCTTTGGGCGCGTAGTGTTTGAAGGACATGAATTAACAGGAATATCAAAATCCAAAAGACTCAGTGTTGTTAATGCAACACTTACTTGCAAAGAAAACAACACTGTTCCTGACGACTTTTATGTTGTTGAAGAAGCTGGCATAGATGGCATTGTTATATGGCAAAACTCCAGCGGAGAAGTGTTTGCTACTAAACCAGGATCGGAAATCGCAAAACTCAACGATTCCTTGCTTGAATACATACAGGGAGAATGATCTTTAATCTGAGCATTTTGTACTTTTATCCGATAGGTATTTCTCGGATGATCAAACATCGGCTGTAAAAAACTGAGAGGAAAATGGTACAAAACCCCGATACGGTATCGGGGAAAATACGCCCGAAGCAGTCACTCTTGAGAAAACTTCAAGCAGTTCGATATCTTAAATATCAGCAGCGGCTCTCATAACGAGAGCCGCTGTTTTTGTTTGCAATTATTTATATCTGCATCTCTTTAAAGCGTAAGATTTTCCGGGAGAACGGGTTATGTTTTTATCAGATTCTTAAAGAATTCACCCGGCTTTTCGCAAAAGGTATCAATAAAAGACAAGAATCTCTGCCATAAAGAAACCAAATATTCTTTCACGTCTTTTACAAACCGCTCAAAGCCCGTAAGTCTGTCATTCTCGTCGTACCCGTTTCTGTCTTTATAGACACGGACATAATCAATCAGCCATTCCATAGGGTATTTGTTTTCAGGACCGTCCCATCCGCTGAAATCGGAATTGATATACATTGATAAAATCATACACATTCTGTATCGCGGAGATTCTTTTGTTTCGGCAACCGCTTTGCCGTCAACGAAGAAGGTTATCCCTTCCGGCCGCCAGTCCATGGCGTATGTATGAAAACTGTCTTTATAATCCAACGGTTCGCCGTCAAGGTTAATTCTTTTTGACCATTCGTTGAGTTCCGGGTCGTGCCAGGCGTGTACTTTCGGCTCAAACACACCCGGTGAATCAAAGAATGTTTCAAATATATCTATTTCACCGTTTTGCCGTGAACCCGTACCGTCGGCGCGGGCATCATCCTGAGTGCCGATAAGCCACCATGAGGCGTAACCTCCCCCGCCGCTGTCGGGCAGTTTCATCCGTATCTCAAAATATCCGTACTGCGTGGCATATCCCTCAAACGGTTCAACATCTCTCTGCTGTTTGCCGCCCGGATGCAGATTATTCTTCTCCCACGTCTGTATGCCGTTGGCTGCCCAAAGAAGATTGCCGGGATCCGACGAGCATGGCCGGCCGCCGAAATAATCGGGCGAATCCTTTGTTATGTAAAGGTTCAGATATCCGTTTTCTATTGAATATCTTGCTGAAGAACCGGCGGAGTTCGCGGTGCAGTGAGGAAGATACCGGTCAAGCCAGAAATCCGTGTCAAGAGAATCTCCGTCAAACTCGCTGCTGAAATCAAGAACATAGCCTTCCTTTGACGGAGTTTCTTCCTTGTTTTCCGCAAAAGCAGAGGTGTTGAATACCGTGCCGCACAGCAAAATCAAAGCAATCAAAAACGCCGTATTTCTTCTGAACATCTCCTGCCCTGTCCTTTCTCGAAAGCCCGGTTTGTCTTTTTCTTTTGTGTGATTCATCCCGATAAACGGGACTTTACTTTCTTTCGAAAGTCAGACGAATACCGGTTCCTTTTATTGTAATTATATTATTATCAAATGTAACGCTGCCGTTTGTGAGCAGGCTGTAACACGCGCCCTTGTATTTATAATTAATGCGATGCCCACCTGTTTCAATCTCCGCCTGTGTGTTCATCGGATCATAAGTCATTTCGGATATTCCCGATGTTTCGATGCACTCAGGTGTGAAAATAACAGCTTTGTCTTTCCACGAAATTTTCACGGAGACATCCGAGAGATTCTCATATAAAAGTTCTCCGCCGGAGCTGTCAAGAGTAAGGCCGATATTCTCTCTTATTCCCTCCGACCAGACAACAGTGTCCACAACAGGCAGATTTTCATAAAGAGCGTAAAACGAATCGCAGGTGTCTTCAATATAATGCTCGGGCACATTCTCATCAAAAAGATAAAGCGCGCGGATAAATACTCTGCCGCCGTCACGGAAGATATCGGCAACATAGTTTTTGCACTGGTAATAGACGGACTGAACGTCCTCCCCTCCCGGATTTTTAAGCCCCGCGGTGACGCTGGGCGGAGTGGCACGACCGAATCTTTCGCCGAATTTCTCCGCGGTTTCCGTCATCTTTTCAAAGGCGACATCGCCTCTTTGCATTATGGCTTCAATCTGACGCCTGAGCGGCGAGATAATATCACTGTCGCCGAAACTGTTTTCCTGACCTATCTGCGCATAGGCGAAATTCAGCGTTTCACAGCCGAAAAAATCTTCAAGCAGCGCGCTTTCATAGACGGAGTCGCTTCCGGCATACCATACGGGCTCAAGCGTGCACATAAGACTGCCTGACGCCTCTTTTTCGGTCAGAAATTTTTTGCCGTCATAATTGCGGATAGGGTCGGGGCCCAGCAGCCTTAATACCGGAATACCGAGAGAATTCTCTGCTGTCTGCGCGGGGGTAAATATATTATTTCTCGAGGGATAATAAGCTCCGTTGAAATAACCGCCCACAAGCGAATAAGCATCCGTGTTTGTCTGATCGCGGCAGATGCAAAGGCACTTCACACCGTATCTGTCAGCAAGTCTTGAAGCCGTTCTTGTGTCAATCAGCCAGGAACCGACTGTGCCGGGATATTCGCCGAAAATCTCTTTGAATTTTCGCATCGCCTCGTCAATCAGTCTGTCGCGCTCATCGGGCGTGTAAGCCATAGAGAATCCGGGCTTTATGTGCCAGTCCCATTTCCAGCCGCGCTCGCTCTCATATTTCATACCGCAGGCAGAGGTCAGCGGCTCAACAATCTCATACCACAGCCCTGTTTCCGTCAGCGGACCCGCTTCCTCTTTGAAAAGTTTTACAAATCTGTCATCGCAAAGCGCGTCATACTGCAAAAGAAAAGTGTTAGGCACCTGAAGTTCATTTACAAGCGCGAGCTGTTTTTTTGTCGTTTCAAAAAGAATCTTATCAACCGATTCACTGCGCGGCTCACACTGCCGCACAAAATTCATGATGTTTACCGACTTCATGGTATTCTGAATCATTTCAATCCTCCGACGCTTTCTAAAGAATCAAACCGAATTTGTCAGTCTATTCCTGACCGTCCGTTTTGTCTTCGTCATCATTATCGCTTTTTTTGCCCATGGCAAAGCCGAGAACCAAACCTATCGAAAGGCCGATCGGCAGCCACAGACCGACATTATGTGTCAGCGCTCCGACAGCTGAGCCGATTGCAATTCCCAAACAAATACCGATTGCAAGACCGGATGTGTTACTGCTTTTCTTGTCATTATTATTCCCGTTCATAAAAGCACCTCATTATCCCGATTAGTATTATTCTTTCTTCGCAGTCAATCCGGCAAACCGGAATCTGTCAGTTAATTATTCCGGCGAAAAATGATTTGACCTGCAATGTCAGTTTATACCATAAACTGCGCAGAAACCAAAGAAACAGCTGAAAGCCATTCCCGGATGGTGTTTCCTGATTGATTGAATTTGTGGTAATTGCATTGACGCCGAGTTTATAAAACCTCTCGCAGTTTTCCATATCGTCGATTGTCCACACAAAAACATCAAGTCCCGACGCGACAACATCTTTCACATAATCATCCGGATGATACACATGGATATCCATGCCGTCAAGGTGATGGCTGAGAGCAAAATCTATGTTTTCCCGGGAAACGTCTTCATAGCTGACAATTAAATACACGCGCAGAGAAGGCATAAGCTCTTTCATTTTCAGGCATATTTCACGCCCGAATGAAATAACATGAAACATATCCTTCTCATCCCGCCCGGAAAGAATATCTGCAACTTCATAAAGATAATCGGGGTCTGCTTTTTCCTTAATCTCAATCACCGGGCGCAGGCCGTATTTCTTGCATACATCAAGGTATTCCTCAAGTCTTGCGACCTTTAAACCGGGGTGGTTTTCAATATTGTTTCCGCTGTCAACATTGAATTTCATAATCTCGGCATAAGTAAGCTCCGAGATTTCGCCTGTTCCGTCTGTCATAGCGTCAACCGTTTCATTGTGCATAAGAATCCACACGCCGTCTTTTGTGCGCTGAATGTCGCACTCGGCTCCCCAGAAATCAGATTTGCCTGCCGCTTCATAGGCGGGCAGCGTGTTGCCGGGAGCGACTGCGGAATACCCCTGATGCGCTATCATACGCATCGCTCCGGACGGAATACTGTATGTCGAATATACCGACATTGTTTCTCCTGCCGCAAATGCGTAAACGGTGCAGCTTATCATTATTGCAAAAGCGAGAACAGCGGAAAGAGTTTTTTTCATTTTTATTCACCCCGTCAATCGGAATCAGTCTGACTGTTTCTCCTGCAGCGACTTTCCGTAAATATATCTTCCGGTCAAAAATACACACAGACCGAAAACAGTGGATATCGTCATAATTACATATCCCGATTTCGTTATTTTACCTTCTTCAGTTCTTAAATCGTTGTTTTTACCAAAGAGCTTAATCATAATTCAGTCTCCGTTTCCCGGTTTGCCGTTATTGTTTTACAGCAATGTCAAAGTATATTTAATGCTATTTCATTTCAACAAGGACAGCCGTTTCCGGCTGAAAATAATCCTCGCTATTGCTGCTTACTCCGGCAGCCATATACGCCCGCTCAAAAGGTATCTCCTCAATATTGCTTAAATAAACGAATGTTGAATCAGCCGCGGCGTTAGGCATTCTGCCGCTTATTTCAAGACGGTATTTGTAAGCATAATCATCGCACATAAAAGTTCCGTCAGTCATTTCGCTGTATGTTTTCATATTGCCTTTTACGGTTCTTTTGACGGAGCTGTCATTTCCGCACGCCGATGCCGTTAATATCATCATTATACACAGCAAAACAGTTATAATCTTTTTCATATTATTTCTCCAATATTCTTTGTATTTCAGCCCATGATTCTTCATCAAAACGGCGGTCTTTATAATAAAACCGTTTGTCATCATCCGTGATATCTTTTATCGGTTTACACGGATTTCCGGCTGCGACAACACCCGAAGGTATATCTTTTGTAACGACGCTGCCCGCGCCGATAACCGTATTATCTCCGATATGAACGCCCGGAAGCACAACAGCGTTTGCGCCGATCCAGACATTGTTACCGACGGTTATTGAAATACCGTATTCATAACCGGTGTTTCTGATTTCGTGATGAACCGGATGCCCTGCCGTAATTATCGCAACATTCGGTCCGAACTGCACATTATCGCCGATTTTAACCTTTGCGACATCAAGTATGATACAGCCGCTGTTCGCGTAGAAATTTTCGCCGATTTCAATATGCTTGCCGTAATCGCAGCGGAAGGGCGGCTCGATATATATTCTTTTTCCGTGCTTTATTCCCAGAAGCTTAAAAAGCAGATATTCCTTGAGAAAATTAAAAGGGACAGAGCGGTTAAATGAGCGCAGAAGCATTTTAGATTTGAATTGTTCCGCCAGTACGGAAGCATCGGAAATATAGGGAAGCTCCATATCGCGGCGGTTTCTGTGATTTTTCATAGTCGTCCTCATTTCTTAAAAACCGGATTGTTATATTATTCTGTTCAGTATTGCGGATTAATTATGAATATATTGAACGCCCACGTTTTCGGTCGATGTGAATCCCGCTTTCGAAAAAGTCTTTTTATCGCTGATGCAGTAAACATAGTTTCCGTTACGGGCAAGAATATAGTAATTATCCTCATATTGTCCGCAATATATATCAAAGATTATCGACGCTTCCTCCCCTGACAGTCCATACACAATGTCGATAAAACTATCGCCCCGCTGAGCTGAAACGCGGTCAACGGTCAGATCGGAACCCTCAATTGCAGAAAGCTCTTTAACGGTATATCCGCTATCTTTCAGATTTTCGATCAGGACTTCCCGGGCAGGAACGATTTTATTGGGGTCCGGACCGCTGAAACCGGGAGAACCGCAACCCGCCGTTAAAAGGGTCAGAATCATAACGGCAATAATACACTTTACTGTTTTGCTCATTTTATCTCCTCAATTTCCTGTTTTTTTGATTATAACATAATATTATCCGGTTTTAAACACCTTTCTTCATACATCGGAAATAATATGAATAAAACAGCCCGGAGTATGGGCCTACCTACGCTCCGGGCATTGCTGTTATCGGTCCGGTCAGGTAATTCCTCTTTTGCCGGACGTTTTATTGTTTCAGCGCATTTCCTCACGGATTGTCTTTGAAACGTCAAGAAGACGCGCAAGGATTTCTTCGCGTTCTTCATCGATGGCTTCAAGACTCTGATGGTGCGCTTCCATTACGCAGTCGCCGAGATAGCCGATATCCTTCAATGTGTCGGTAAACAGTTTCCAGTTAATTGTGCCGTCACCGGGGATAAGGTGTCCGTCTCCGCTGCCGTCATTATCCTGAATGTGCAAAGACATGGGAACAACGGAACACTCTTTCAGAATGTCGGGCGCGTAACCGCTGCACCAGGCGTGACCCACATCAAAGCACCAGCCGAACCAATTGGAATTGACATTTTTTACAAGGTCGGCGATTATGCGCGGATCGGAAGAAGCGCCCCAGAGAATGTTTTCCGAAAGAAGTACAACGCCGCACTCCTCCGCTTTCGCGAGCCATTTATTTATTGCTTTAGTGTTTGCTGTGATAAACTGTGTTTTGCCCTTTATTTCATTTCCGGAGCTGTCGCGGAAAACAGGGTGAACCACAAGATATCTCGCGCCGAGCGCCGCTGCCGCTTCAATGGATCTGCCAATAAGATCGCTGTCCGCTTCGCCGGGCGCGTGAGCGTGAGTATAAACGATTCCGGCTTTATCTGCGCGTGCTTTCAGCGATTTCGCCCAGTCAAGATAATCATCGGCAAGGAAGGGAGAGCCGTCGAAAACCCAGTAATCAAAGCCCATATCTATTCCCTCATAGCCGAGGGCGGCGAGGCGGTCAACAGCTTTTCCGGCATCATAGCCGACCTCAAAGACATCGGTCGTGGTTACTATTCTGGGCTTCATGCCGATAACCGCGGAGCCTTCGAACGATTTGTATTCTTTCTTTACGCCGATTTCCTGCACCCATTTGCGGGTTTCAAAGGTTTTGAGGTTGCCGTTTGTGTTTTCATAAACCCAGGTCGGAGTTGGCCAGAGGCAGATTTCAGGTGACACCGCCTCATAGAAGTTTTTGCCGACACCGTCCTGACCGTGATGCGCCATTTTGCAGATATCGCAGTCAAGCAGACCGCTGCTCTCCCATTCGGCGATTGTCTTGTTGCCGGAGTTGACCTGCGCGTCGCCTGTGAACATAGTGCTTGTGCCGCCGAGATCCATACGGAAAATAACGGAGTGATCATTAACGTCAATGAATGATTGATCCGGTGTATAAAGCACGGTTATCTTTGCCGCGCCGATATTGAAAATGTCACCTGTATTGAGAATTCTGACCTTCTCGGGGAACGATTTGCTGATTCGGTTGAATTCACTTACCATTTCCATTCCCTCATCCTGGGAACGGGAGGCATAGAGTTCATAAGGTACATAGTTGAGCATAACCTTATCGAATGTGACCTGATCCGCGCGGTTTTCGGCAACCTCATAAAAGACCTGAACATGATCGTCATGGGGATGTGACAAAAACCAGGCGTCAATATGCGGAACTTTCCGTCCGGTGACGGCTTTGAGATACTGTATAAAATAATCTGTTTCCGCGGTGTGTCCGCCGTCTATCGCGATGACTTTGCCGTCTTCGGTGGTGATTATAAAGCTGTCGCATATTGTGTCTTCGACAGACTGTAACATGTGAATGGCGTTTCTGTTCATTGTATTAGGGACCTTTTCCTTTTGTATTTGAAAATAATATTTTATCTGATTGAAAAACGATTTGATTTTTGAAAACAGATTCTGAAAAAACGACAGAAAATCATCAAAAAAGCCGGAGCCGCTTTCTTCCGCCTGCGATAACACGGGCTCTGCTTTCTGCGCCGCGGCGAATGCGGGCAGCGCCGAGGAAAACATCAGCGCGAAAACCAGAATCCACAATAAAACAGATCTGAATTTCATAAGATTTCATCCTTTATTTATTATTGAAATTACTTCGGTTTTGATTATAACATAATATCTTCCGGTTTTAAACACCTTTTTGTAACTTAGTCGGGAGGAAAAAATTACGTTAATCAACACAAGGATGTCCGTAAGGACCGTAGGGGCGATTATCAATCGCCCGACGGAGATACACGAAATTATAACGGGCGAATAATATTCGCCCCTACGAGAATACCGCAACGTAGGGCAAGCATTCATGCTTGCCGCCACAGGGATATGCGGGGATATGCGGGCATAAACAATCAACAACAATGACAATATTTTAATCGGCACGGATAAATCCGTGCCCTACATTAATCAATACTCGCGTCGCTTCGCTCCGTAATACTGTTATCACCACACCCGGCACTCCGTGCCACCCTCTCCGATCTCGGAGAGGGCCAATAAGGCGGTTTCTTCGTGATACTCCCTGTTTCCTCATCTCACCGCCTCGCT
>JAFWRV010000206.1 GCA_017519685.1 Clostridia bacterium | reverse complement strand
GTTCCAGTTTTCACCGACATTTATTGTGGCATAGTTGTATTCACACACGGCAAGTGTCTGAACACCTTTTTTAAGGAGCTTGTTGATATTTGCGTCTGAATGAAGCTGTGCCTGATAGTATTTATCTGTCTGCTTTTTGATTTCAGCCATCTCGGGTGAAGAAAGATATTTCTTTGCCGCGGATTTATAATCGCCCGACGGACAGAGAGCCCACATGCTTGTGCTTCGTATCATTACATCCTCAACGAGTCGCTTTGCTGCTTTGGTAAGACTGTCGATAACTATTTCATCGGGAAGAATTCTGACAAGTATCTCAATCAGATGAGCGGTGTGCTCGTCAAGCAGACGGAGTTCCTCAAGGAATCCGTTGTAAAGATAGTCTTTTTTGAGGAAGTTTATTCTGCCGTTGAAAACGTCGCCGATTATAGTTGAGCCGTCAAGAGCAGGTACAATAAACAATACTTTATGAAGCTGATCCATTATTTCCGGCTTATAGTCCATAAGAGCGTTGAATATCGAGCCGCCCTGACTGATGGGAACAAGGTTAACCTTGCTGTGACCGGTCTGCTTTTTAACCATCTGGATATAATCGTAGAGTTCGTTCGCAAGGCCGATGTGATTATCAAATGAGTTATACGCAAAGTAATATAAATGATCGCGCGGAAGGTCGGTAGGATACTTTTCAAACGGAATATGCATATTTACAAGCGATTTTTCATACTCTGTATATTCCGAATACGGGTACATGAACTTTTCGACTTTGACATTTTTGCGCGGCATTGCGTTGAGATCGTTGGCGTTTATTTCAAACGCACCGTAAATGATATCGGCAACCGCGTCGGAAAGCCCTACATCTTTCTGTGTTGTGAGAGTGAGCAGAGCGGGCATAACAGCGCGCTTGATTATTTTATCTGTTTGAATGTAGGCAGGAAATGAAGATATCTTATTTCCGTCTTTATCAAGAACAGGATTTCCGTCATCGTCAACAACTATTGTGCTTGACTGACCGAGTCCCGGAATTATGATTGTCGGATAGTATTCGCATTTGCCGTTGCATTTTGTGTATTTGTCATTCGCGGCTGATGCTCCGACCGTAAAAACAGAAATAAAAATAACAGCGGTCAAAACCAGTGAAATCAAACTTTTACATCTTTTCTTCATCTTTTCATTTCCTTTCCTCGTTCTTATCATTAAAGGCTGTAAACGCCTGTTTTAAGCAAAACATATTCCGTATTATCAACTCTGAAGTATTTGTAAACCGGTTCATTGAAAACATAGAAATCCGATACCTTGTATGCGTCAAGGCCTATCGTCTTGATAACAAATGAATTTGTGTTGCAGACATAAAGACAGCCGTCATACATCGCGATGCTCGCCGGATGGGAAAACGCTTTTTCCTGCGGACCGCCGATTCTGAATTCAATCCTGTCATACCTTACGGAATAATTGATAATCGCGTTAGCGTCGGGAACAGCCATCCACAGATCTCTGCCCGACGGCTCGGGAGAGCAGGCGGGGTAATTCATATACCTGACCTTTCTTGTATCCGTAATCAGACCGTATGAATTGAATATTTTCAGCGTTCCGTCATCGTATGACGCGATGTTATTGATACTTGATATGTTCCTTACCGAGCAGGTGACAAAGTCACCGAGGGATTTTGCAAGCGGCAGACCGTCATTACCGTATTTTGCCTTTATATATGCTTTGACCGGAATTCTTTCAAAAAGGTCGGATTTCTTATCATAAGTAAAAAATCCGATTGCTTCTCTTCCGTCGTCCAATATTTCCTTGCAGGCATAAATAAATCCGTTATCTGTGATAAACAAATCAAGTATGTCCGCGTTGAATACTTTTTTCAAATCAATACCTCATTCATAAAAAATGACGCCCGCCTTGCCGGCTATGACTGCTTGTAACCTGCGTTCAAGCAGGTGGGTTGCCTCCCATCGGGTTCACGCTCCCTTCGTCCGTTTGCACGGGAGGTCTGCAATCCGCCGACGGAGTCCGGCTCCCTTAAATATAGTTGTAGGGTTACATCAGAGACATAGTTATCGCACAAGGCAGGTTTTAATATTTAATTTTCTTCCTCTTCTTCGTCGCTGAACATTTCAGCGAGACGGTCAAGGAAAATATGACCTATTTCGTCATATTCTTTCGGGTCCTCAATCGGTTCGAGTGTTGACTCTTCACCTTCGCCGGGAATGACACGCAGTACGATGAATTCATCGTTTTCTTCATCCGTAACTTCATCGGGATTTTCGGGAAGGGGACACAGGGCAACATAAAAGCCCTTGTCTGTTTCTATTCTGTCAAGTTCTTCAAAGACGTGTTCTTTTCCGTCTTCATCTATTACGCTGACTATTTCGGGGACATATTCTTCTTCCATATTTTCATCTCCATCAGTCTTATTTTACTATTTAAGGCTCGTTAAGTCAATAAAAGCCGCGCAGAAATTATTTTTTTATTTTTGACCAGTATTCTTTTGCCGCCTGTTCTATCCTGTTGTCACCGTATTCGTAATATTTTCTGTCCTTTATATTATCCGGAAGGTATTGCTGTTTAACCCAGTGACCTTCAAAATTATGGGCGTAAAGATAATGCTGACCTTTATCAGGATTGTCCTCACCGTCATAGTGCATATTTTGCAGCTGACGGGGGACGGGACCCGTTATTCCTTTCTGAACATCGCTCACGGCGGCGTTTATACCGTTATACGCGGAGTTTGATTTGGGGCTGGTACAGACGAGGACGACGGCATCCGCAAGCGGTATTCTCGCTTCGGGCAGACCGAGCATCTGCGCCGCGTCAACAGCGGCTTTGACGAGTGCGGCGGGGTCGGTGATGCCCTGTACCTTTGCTTTCATGGCTTCGTTTGTCTGAAGCTCGCCTATGAGCTTCTTTGCTGATTCTTTTGACAT
>JAFWRV010000205.1 GCA_017519685.1 Clostridia bacterium | reverse complement strand
CAATCTGGGGAGTCGGGTATAAATGGCAGGTATAAAAGGAAGGTGAAAGCAATGAGATACAGAAGCATCACGGGACGCTGGTTTGTCAGAGTGGCATCCTTTGTTTTTGTATTCATCGTTGCTGTTGCTTTTTCGATTTTCCTGCTTATTAAAAACTATTACTACTCCGCCGCGGAAATGACGGTCCGCCAGATAGAGCCCGCCAAAATATATCAGGTGCTCGGCTACAATGCGGATTTCAAGAATGCCGCGGAGGATTACATAGAAAATTTCTCGGAGAAAAACAAAGTCGCGGTCTGGGCTGTCGATTCGGAGGGCGGCATATTTGCCACCACATCCGGATTTGAAATCAAAGAGAAGGTAACGATGCCCGACTTCGATATCATTTCCGGGACCGTTTCAAAAGACGCGGTCACGTGGACCGGGTGGCTGAGCGGTCAGAAGGTTATGTCCTACACCTGCCCTTATTACGGCGATAACGGAAACGGCACCCTTCAGGGCGCGCTGAGATTTATGGTCAGTCTTGACGGAATAGACAATCAGATAACCGTTATGCTGGCAATCATTATTTTCGTCGCGGTTGTAATGTTCGCGGTGTTCTTCGTTTCGGGTATTCTTTTCACCCGCTCGATTGTGAATCCCGTCAAGGAGATAGGCGAAACGGCAAAGAAGATAGCCGGCGGCGACTTCAATTCCTCAATTGAGGATTATCCTTATAACGATGAAATCGGCGAGCTTTGCGACACGATAAACGAAATGGCAGACAAGCTTTCCGAATCCGACAGGATGAAGAACGATTTCATTTCCACTATATCCCATGAACTGCGCACACCCCTTACCGCCATCAGAGGATGGGGAGAGACGCTCCAGTCGCTCGGCGACAGCGATGCCGCGACAACAAAGCGCGGTATGGAAATAATAGTCAGCGAATCGGCAAGACTCAACGATATGGTTGAGGAACTGCTTGACTTCTCGAGAATAAGCAGCGGCAGAATGAAACTCAACGTGGTCAAGATGGATTATCTTGCCGAGCTCGACGAGATAGTATTCTCATTCAAGGACAGGGCAATCAGAGAGGGCGTGGAACTCAGCTACAATGTTCCGACAAAGCCCGCGCCCGGAATGGGAGACCCGTCGAGAATCAGACAGGTATTTATAAATATCCTCGACAATGCCGTGAAATATACGGAACAGGGATGCAAAATCGCGGTTTCCGCAGAGTTTCCCGATTCGTCAACCCTGCTTGTTACCGTAGCGGATTCGGGCGTGGGTATAGCGCCGGAGGATTTGCAGCACGTCAAGGAGAAATTCTACAAGGCAAATACCACGAAGCGCGGCTCGGGTATCGGCCTCGCGGTTTGCGAAGAGATAATAAAGCTTCATAACGGAAAGCTTGATATAGACAGTGTTTACGGTGAGGGAACGACGGTAAGAATCACTCTTCCCCTCGGAGTCAATCCCGAACCGGTAAAGGAGAATACAGACGATGAGTAAAGAAAACTATGTTGCGGTAGGCGGTCAGGCCCTTATGGAGGGCATTATGATGCGCGGCCCCAAGGGTACGGCAATGTCGTGCAGACTGCCGGACGGTACGATAGATACCGAAATGAAGGATTTCAAATCCATCAGAAAAAAATACAAATTTCTCAACGTGCCGATTATCAGAGGCGTCATCGCTTTTGTTGAGTCGATGATTATGGGATATAAGCTTCTCATGGAGTCCGCGGAGAAAACCACAATGGACCTCGGAGACGAGCCCGCGGAGTCAAAACTCGACAAATGGATTGAGGAACACTTCGGTCCCAAGATGATGGCAGTCATCGGCACCATTGCCTCGGTGCTCGGCATAGGTCTCGCGTTTGTGCTGTTCATCTGGATGCCGACATTTGTGTTTGACCTTATCTCAAAGCACAGCGATATCAGCATGAAAGTCCGTCCCCTCTTTGAAGGAGCAATCAGAATCGTTATTTTTGTGCTTTATATGTATCTCACATCGAGAATGAAAGACATTCACAGAGTGTATATGTATCACGGAGCCGAGCATAAGACGATAGCCTGTTTTGAGAACGGTCACGAGCTGACACCCGCAAATGTAATGAAGGAAATACGCTTTCATCCCCGCTGCGGAACAAGTTTCATTTTCGTGACAATTCTTCTGAGCATTTTCATTTCGTCGATAGCCGCCGTGATTCTCCCCGAGTCTTTTGTAAACACAAGATGGCTGTGGATAATCGTCAAGCTGCTTCTGCTTCCGCTCATTATGGGAGTCGGCTTCGAGTTCATTCAGCTTGCCGGCAAATATCCCAACAAGCTGACAAAGGCGCTTTCGGCGCCCGGTCTCGCGATGCAGAGAATCACGACCGCGGAGCCCGATGAAGCAATCTGCGAGGTTGCCATCGCGGCGATGAATGCCGCCCTGACAGTCGAGGTTCCCGCAAAAGAGGAAGTTGAAATTTACGACGATATGTTTTCGGAAAAAACGGATGACGCTCAGTGAACTTCAGAAAAAGGGCGAATCCGTGCTCCGGGAGGCAGGCGTTGAGAATTATTCAAACGAAGCGCGCTGGCTTCTCGAAAGCGCTTTCGGGATAAACTCTTCGGCAATCCTTTTAAACGGCAGTTCTCCGGCTGACGTAGATAAAGCCGAGAACTTTCTTTCCATGGTACGTGAAAGAGCCGGCGGAAGACCGCTCCAGTATATTCTCGGCAGATGGGATTTTTACGGCAGGGAGTTTGCCGTCGGCGAAGGAGTGCTTATTCCGAGACCCGAAACCGAAATGCTTGTTGACTGCGCGCTTGAGTATCTCAGAGGCAGAAACAATCCGACGGTCATCGACCTTTGCGCGGGTTCGGGATGTGTGGGGCTGACCGTTGCCGCGGAGATACCGGACTCTGAAGTTTATCTTGTTGAAAAATATGATGAAGCTTTTGAGTATCTGAAACGCAACAAAGAACTGCTCGGCGTAAACAACGCCGTGCTTATAAAAGCGGATGTGCTTGACAGCGGTCTTGTACTTCCGAAAGCGGATATGATTCTGTCCAATCCGCCGTATATCAGAAGCGGAGAAATTCCGTCGCTTCAGGCGGAGGTTCTCAGAGAACCGCTCACGGCGCTTGACGCCGGTGAAGACGGGCTGGTTTTTTACAGAGCGATTGCAAAGCTTATCCGCAAATACTGTTCAGGCGCCGCCGCTGTTGAATGCGGCGAGAACCAGGCGGAGGATGTGGCGGCGATACTCGGCAACGCTCATTCGCTCAGGGATTTCAATTCAATTGACAGAATAGTGGTAACAGAAGGAGAAAACGATGCTTTTTGATCTGATACGCAACGGATTTTCACTGCAGCTTGTGGTTAATCTGTTTGTGCGTGTGTTCACGGTGTTCTGCATACTTCCGATTCACGAGTACGCGCACGCTTTGACGGCGGACAGGCTCGGTGACGACACCGCCCGTCTCAAAGGGCGGCTGACTCTCAATCCGATAGCGCACCTTAATATTTACGGAACGATAATGATTTTACTCTGCGGATTCGGTTATGCGCAGCCGGTACCGGTCAATCCCCGCAATTTTAAAAACCCGAAGGCGGGTATGGCGATAACCGCGGCGGCAGGTCCTCTTTCAAATCTGATTCTCTGCGCGGCGTTTATGCTTTTCGCGAATCTCGCGCATTTATGGTATCTCTCATCGCACGCGACTGTCGCGACGGTAACCGTGCTGTTTTGCGAATACGCGGCGTTAATCAATGTCTCGCTCGCGATATTCAATCTGATACCGATTCCGCCGCTTGACGGATCGAGACTGCTGACGGTATTTCTTCCGACAGAACTGTATTTTAAAATAATGAGATATGAGCGTTACATTGTCATCGGTCTTTTCATTCTTATGATAACCGGTATTTTCAGCAGACCGTTTTCTTTCGTCTGCAACGCCGTGATGAAATTGATAAGCCGTCTTATCGGTCTGCCGTTCGGCAGTAACGCATTGGTATTCTGATAACTTTGGGAGCGTGTCCTTTTGGAAAAGATTCAGTATAAAATCGAAGTGTTTGAAGGACCTATGGACCTTCTGCTTCAGTTGATAAGCAAAAAACAGGTCAGCATCAATGATGTTCCGATAATGGAAATCATTGAGCAGTACCTTGAATATGTCAAAAAGCTTCAGGAGGATGACCTTGACGTTTCAAGCGAATTCCTTGAAATGGCGGCGCGGCTTATTTACATCAAAACCGTTTCGCTGCTTCCCGTTCACGAGGAAGCGGAGAAGCTTGTT
>JAFWRV010000204.1 GCA_017519685.1 Clostridia bacterium | reverse complement strand
GAAGGGGTCCATATCTTTTTCAGTTCCCACGCGACCCGAAAATAATAAAATCACGAACCGAAAACCGCTTAAATTTTTTGAGCGGGTTCTGGAAAACAAAAAGGCAAATTCCTTCAAGCAAAACAACAATTCCCATTAATAAGCAGATATTAAGTCCGCCCATTGTAAAATCAATTCCCATACTCATCCTCCAATCCCGTTCCTTTTCCGTATCCGTCTGAGAAACTGATGTCATCGTCTGAAATCGGAACATCAATTTCGTCATCCACAAAAGTGTCAATATAATCTTCCTCGGCAATCTGATCCTCTATATGAGCCAGTCTACGCTTGTCTTCAAGACTCTTCTCATAAAGGTCATCATTACGAAACTGGGAAAGCGGAGAGTGGTTCATCCTTTTCTTTTTCGTCCAGAAACGAAATAAAAGGAAAACAAGAAAAGACATCAGTGCAAAGAGAAAAATATCCAGCGTAATATATACCCAAATCATATTACCCCTCGTTTCCGGTCTTATGACATTCGACCACAATTGTTGCCGCACCGCTGACGCCTATGCCTTTTACGCTTAAGGTGTATCCGTTTGCTTTATATTCTGAGGCAAATGAGCCATGCCCTTCAAAGAGCTGCTCCCAATCGTCGTCAATTTCATTTCCACCTGTGAAAATCAGACCATTGATATCAACACCGAGCACCTCGGAAACAGCAATATTCATCGATGTTAACGCCGCCTTGTAATCAGATACTTCCCTATATGGTTCACTTCCAAATACACAGGAAGCGCTTTTTTCATTTTCAAGATAAAAAGCTATGTTGCCCTTTATACTAAACAGCATTACATAGTCATATGAGACCAGACGCTCGTCCGACACAAAAATATTGTCTTGCGGGATTCCCGCTTCCTCCGGTTTAATACCTATTAACCGTCCTCCTGCAAAGACTTCACCGATCTCCGTATATTCCTGTGCCGGAAACAGTAACGGCTCATCATGCTGTGTTGTTTGTACTTGCGATGATGAATCATCTGGTGCTGTTGTGCAGGAAGTCAGAATAAAGGCAAGAACCAATATTATGATTGTTAAAAACTGATTTCTCATGATTCCGATTCTCCTTGTAAATCAATTTGAGGTTCAAATCCCTCAAAGGATGAATCGTCCAGATATTTTGTCACGGAAGCCGTGACCGTTTCATCTCTCGGCGAATAAATGTGGACGATCCATAAAATCCCTTCATAATCCCGATAAGAGTATTCAAACAGATTGTAACCATCCGCGAGACCTACATACGGATCCTCCGGACGCTTCTCAAATTTTTCATCGTCAGAGAATTGGATAAGGAACGGCTTTTCCACAATCGGGAATT
The DNA here is from genome assembly GCA_017519685.1 of Clostridia bacterium. Lineage (GTDB taxonomy): Bacteria > Bacillota > Clostridia > Oscillospirales > Acutalibacteraceae > CAG-177. The sequence goes on along the minus strand of JAFWRV010000204.1, from coordinate 2,070 downwards.
GTAATGATTTTGAATACGCCGATACGAATTCTTCAATCTTTTTTTCTTCCTCTTCCGCATTGATCTCTTCTCCTTCAAACATGTTGAATGTAAAATTGATGGATGTAATCTTGTTATCGGATATGCGGACTTCGGTCTTACCCGCATACCCGAATTCTTTTTTATCTGTAATGTCAAATGTGTTCTTAACGGATAAATTGTATCCGTCGGCACGCACTTCTGCCGGTGTCGTATAATTAAAACTGCTTTTTTTATTCTTACCTTCCGTTCCGCCTGTGAAGTGAATAAAAATCCCGATGATACCTGCCGCAATTACAATCACAGCGGTAATGATAAACGGAAGAATAACTACCTTACCTTTAGACATGATCTCCCTCCTCTTTAATACGGACATGGCAATTTTGTCTTATTTCCGCAATGCATAGCGCACCATTTGTATTCGTCAACCGCCGCACATCTTGAACACATAATGTGATAATATCCGTTCCAGACATGTGTTCCTCCGGCAGAACAGTAGGTCTTCCATGAACAACTGTGTTTTTTGTTACAGCTTGCGCGGAAATCATGTTCAGAGGATGCCGCATAACTGCCTGTTTTGGTTGCTCCGCATGTATTGCACTTGTAATAAATCGTTCCCCCTGTGCAAACATATCCGCTTCTCGACGTCTCCGACCAGGAATGGTTAAAAGTCCTCTTTCCCGCACAGACGCTGCATTGGTCATAGTGGTTTGTCTGTCCGTTGGCAATCATGCCGCCTCTTGTACAAGCAGTGTTCGCATTCATTGTTGCGCCGCAGTTTTTGCAGTTTTGATGATGTGTGCCGACCGAGGAAGCTGAACCATTGTTGTCATAAACCCAAGTGCCGTTACCGACGTGACCGCTTTTTGTAATTGTTTCAGTGTAGGTGTGTCCGCACCCGCGCGTGCAATAATACGTTCGTGTTCCGTCAGCAGTACAAGTAGCCGCTTTTGATACATAAGACGTTATCGTATGATCAGACGGACCATTCGTTACATAATTGCAAACCGTGCAGTATTTATAACATTGTGATGTGTTTTTATAGGTCCAATTTGATTCGGTGTGAGCCTCAAATTCAAAAGTGGAGCCACAGTTTTCGCACTGATACCAATGACCGCTTGCATTGGATTTTCTCACAAGATCATAATGGTTGTTTCCGTCATCATGGTCAACAAACATATTAAAGTTATAAGTTCTGTCCGCCGTTACATTGACAACCGCTGAAGTATAGTTTTTATAGCAAATACTCGTTGCCGTCACGAGATCATACCCCGGTACAAGCTGAATACTGTAGGTCGGATGCACACCGCTTACGGTAACGGTTGCATCCGTTGAATGAAGATTCGTAGTTCCCGCTGCATTTGTTCTCTTGAACTTAACCTTTAATCCGGAAGAAGTGACGGTCCCCGTTTTTGTCATAAGCGTTGATGAGTCAAAATAAAGCGATATTGTTCCCGTAACAGTTTTTCGTTCCGCCGGGAATTCAAGTGTTATATCATCCGAACCGCATACAAACATCTTATAGTAGTAAGTCGCTATACCCATATACGACGGCGTTGTAACGGTAATCTGATAAAAACCGTTCTTGATTTCAGGAGTGGTAAACGCTCCGTTTGCATCTGTCGTCAATGTTGCCGAAAAAGCCGAATCACCCAATCTCTTAAACTTCACAGTTGCACCGGGGATCGGATCATAATCTCCGCGCGAATCATAAGTTACCGTCCCCACGGCAAAGCCGTTATCTGCTTCGGTTTTCTTAACCTGACCGGATATTTCAAGTGTTCTGCCGTCTACGGTAAAGGTTGACGGAAATTCCGACATATCCTTATATTTATAAGGCGTATACAGTTCAAATCTGTACTCTCCATCGGGAAGATTATTAATCGTGTAATAATACTTGCCTTCTTCCGGGGATGAAAAATAACCGCTGTAATACGATGTTCCGGTAGAAATATTCGTAACCTTGACTCTTCCGGCAACAGAGGTGTTGCTGTTTACCCAAGTCCCGTAGAGTCCGGAAGGCGTTCCGTTTAGAGGCTGCGAGGCGTTTTC